>NZ_JBEPCJ010000075.1:0-54712 GCF_040299565.1 Spirillospora sp. NPDC000708 | reverse complement strand
GCCCATCTTCGACCCGGCGCGGGGGGGCCCGGGGCCGGCCGCCACCTGACCGCCCGAGCAGGGCGAGAGGGGCGGTCCGAGGAATCGGACCGCCCCTCTCGCCGTGCGCCGGGCCTCACACGCCGCGTCACATGATGATGTCGGCCAAAAGGTCCACCTGGGACGGGTCGGGATCGACCGGCAGCAGGATCAGCTCGTCGGTGCCGACCTCCGCGTACTCCTTCACGGTGCGGCGGATGGTCTCGGCGTCCTTGAGCGTCGCGTCGGCGACGCGGTCCGCCACCCATTCGGAGAACGAGTAGTAGCTGCGCAGGTAGTCGCGCGCGTGCCGGTCGGCGTCCTCGCCGACCGAGAAGTACGCCAGCGCCTGCAGGAAGGGGGCGCCGTCGCGGCCCGCCGCCTTCCAGGCCCGCCGCGCCTGCTCGGCGCCGCCGGCGAAGGAGTCCGCGCCGTCCGCCCCGGCGATCCAGCCGTCGCCGAAGCGCGCGACGCGGCGGAACGACCGGGGGGCGAACCCGCCGATGATGATCTCGGGGGCCCGGCAGGACGGGCCGATCCCGCCCTCGCCCGCCCAGACCGCGGTCATCTCCGCCAGCATGCGGTCGAACTCCTTCCCGCGCTCGGCGTAGGAGGCGTTCGAGGCGACGTAGTCGTCATCGCGGCCGCCCGGGGCCATGCCCAGCACCAGCCGCCCGCCGGACAGCTTGTTGACCGAGGCCGCCTGCTTGGCCAGCAGCGCCGCGTTCAGCCGGCAGGGCGCGATGACGACGCTGGTGGCGAGCCGGATCCGGCGGGTGACCGCGGCCGCCGCGGCCAGCGCGACCAGCGGCTCGTAGTTGTCGAAGACGATCCGGTCGATGGCGGACAGGCAGGAGTACCCGCGGTCCTCGGCGCGGCGCGCCCATTCCAGGATCTGCTCGGGGCCGGCGCCGGGGATGTTGGCGGGCAGGCCGATGCCGATCTGCATGTCGGCTCCTTTCGGGGGTCGGTCGTACTGTTCGCCGGGCACGTGGACGGAGCGCCCGCGGGTGTGGGCCGACACCGCGGGCGCTCCTCGGCGGGGCGCGATTCGGGACCGTCAGGGGGTGAGCAGGACGCGCCCGCGCACGCCGCCCTTGGCGAGCATCGCGTGCGCCTGGGGCGCCTGCTCGAACGGGAAGTCCTGCGCCACCCGGAGGGTGAACCGGCCCTGCTCGGCCAGCGACACCAGCTCGGCGAGCCGCGCGCCGTCGGCGGTCACGTGGACGCGGTGCACGCTGATGCCCCGCTCGGGCTCGGGCGTCTTCGGCGGGGTCAGCCCGGCGTACGCGCCGCCGTCGCGGACCGCGGCGATCATCTCGGGACCGATGGTCGCGGCGTCGACCAGCGCGTCCACGCCGTCCGGCGCGTGCGCCCGCAGCGCCGCCACCGGGTCGTCGGAGCGCGGCACGAACACCGCGCCGAGCCCGGTGAGGAACGCCTCGTCCTGCGCCGACGCGACCGCCAGGACCCGGTGGCCCCGGCCCGCCGCCAGCTCGGTGGTGTAGCCGCCGACGGCGCCGCCCGCGCCGGTGACGGCGATCGTCGCGCCGGGCGCGGGGTCGAGCAGCTCCAGGATCCGCAGCGCCGTGAGGCCGTTGACCGGGATGGTCGCGGCCTGCAGCGGGGTGGCCCCCGCCGGCGCCCGCGTCACCGACGCGGCGTTCAGCACCACGTACTCGGCGTAGGTGCCGGCCTTGGTGTCGAGCCAGTCCGACATCCCGATGACGGCGTCGCCGGGGGCGAGGCCGGTGACGTCGGGAGCGACCGCGTCGATCTCGCCCGCCACGTCCCAGCCGAGGACGTACCGCGGCCCCGCGGGGAGCATCCCGCCGAGCCGGCCGGCGCGCGCCACCAGGTCGAAGTTGTTGACCGTGGCCGCCGCGACCCGGACGCGGACCTGGCCCGCCTCCGGCTCCGGCGTGGGGATCTCGACCACCGACAGCACCTCGGGGCCGCCGAACGAGGTCATCGCCACTGCTCGCATCGTCGCGTCCTCTCCGCCTCAGGCCTGGTCGTGGAGGTAGGCGAGCCGGCAGGGGTTCGGGTCCACCGAGGTGATGATCCCGCTGACCTCCTTGAAGTAGGACTGGAGGTCGGAGCGGGCGCGCATGTCCTCGAAGGCCTCCTTGCTCTCCCACTCGGTGATGGTGATGAGGCGCTTGCCGTCGTGGCTCAGGTGCATGGCGACCCCGACGTTGCCCTTGTGCGCGCCCATGACGTCGGCGCCCTTGGACATCACCTCGAACAGCCTCTCCTGGTGCTCGGGCTCGGTGTCGAAGATGTTGACCATCGTGAAGTGCGCCTTGTCGGCGGGAATGCGTGCCATCGGGTTGGCGTCCTTTCAGTCGTGCCCGCGGTGCGGGCCGTTACCTCGTGGTGGGGGCGATCTCGTCGTGGGTGTAGGCGACGCGGCAGGCGATGAGCTGCACGTCGCTGACCAGGCCGTGGACCTCGCGGAAGTGCTCCTGCCGGTCGGGCAGGGCGCGCATCGCGTCGAAGGCCTCCTTCTTCTCCCACTGCGCGTAGCCGATGAGGCGCGTGCCGTCGTGGCTGAGGTGGAGGCCGGCCGACACCAGGCCGGGGAAGCCGCGGAGCCGCTCCTCGCCCTCCTTGATCACCTCGAAGAGCCGGCGCTGGTTCTCCGGCGTCGTGGTGAAGACGGTGATGGTCGTGTAGTAGTCGTCGTCGGTCGAGATGTGCACCATGGCCGGTCCTCCGCATCGGTGGCTGGCGGGCTCGGGAACGGGCGGTCGGGGGATCAGGGGGTCACGGCGGCGGCGCGGCCGGTGACGGCGTCCAGGACCTTCGTCAAGGTCGTCCCGGCGTCCTCGGCCGCCTCCTCGGCGCGCCAGGCGACGAACCCGTCGGGCCGGACGAGCACCGCGCCCGAGGAGCCGATCCCCGCCGCCTCCGGGAACGCGCCGCCGGGGTCGTCGAGGTCCATGGCGGGTCCGACGGTGTACGCCCGCAGCGGCATGCCCGAACGCTCGGCCTCCCGCCGGGCGGCGCGCGTCCAGGCCGCGCCCTCGGGCCCGGCCAGCAGCGCGTAGGCGTCGCCAGCCAGGTCGACCGAGGACACCCGCTCGCCGTCGCGCTCCAGCCAGACGTGCGGCACGCGCATGCCGGGGCGGCCGTCGATGTTCAGCTCCTCCGGGAGCGCCTCGGTGAACGCCTCCCCGGCGACGGCGTCCGACGCGTAGCGGTAGCCCATGGTGATGGTGGTCTGGTCGCGCTGGTCGTACTTGGCGGCCTCCTTCGGGGCGCTCCACTGGATGTGGCGCATCCACGCCTGGTCGGCCGTCTCCTTCCCGACGGGCCGGCGCTCGGCCTCGTAGGTGTCCAGGAGCGCCTCGCCGGCCCAGCCGTTGATGACCGCGGCCAGCTTCCACGCGATGTTGTTGGCGTCCTGGACGCCCGCGTTGGCGCCGAACCCGCCGGTCGGCGGCATCACGTGGCAGGCGTCGCCCGCGAGGAAGACCCGCCCGGAGCGGTACCGGTCGACGACCTCGTGCGCCATCCACCAGCCCATGGTCATGTGCACGTCGATGGGCAGGTCGGGCACGCCGGTCGCGGTGCGGATCAGCTCCGCGCACTCGGCGTGGGGGATCCTGCCCTCCTCGATGTCCTCCGGCCCGCAGAACAGGCCGAAGATCCACCGCTCGTCGTCCAGCTTGAACAGCATGCCGGGCGCGGTGCGGTTGGTCAGGTAGAGGATGAGGAACCGCCGGCCGCCCAGGATCGCGTCCAGGTCGGCCTTGAACAGCACGTTCAGCACGTGGCCGACGGTGCCCTCGCCCGACCGCCCGATGCCGAGCGCGGTCCGGATCCGGCCGCCGGCGCCGTCCGCGGCGATCATGTACCGGGCGCGCACGGTCCGCTCGGCGCCGGTGGCGCGGTCGCGGACCGCCGCGGTGACGCCGTCGGCGTCCTGCTCGAACCAGAGCATCTCGGTGTTGAACTCGGCCCGCGCGCCGCGCGCGACGGCCTCGCGGAGCATGATCGGCTCCACCCGGTCCTGGCCGCACCAGACGGGCTCGACGGGGCCGACGTCGTCGAACCGGTTGACGCCCTGCTCCATGACGATGACGTCCCCGTTCACGACGTGGGCCAGGGAGTCGGCGCGCAGGATGGCGCGCGGCAGGTGGTGCGGCGGCAGGTCGGTGCGCGACCAGTACTCGCCGCGCACGACCTTCTCGGCGGTGTCCCAGACGGCCTGCTGGACGCCCACGGTGCGGAACAGCTCCATCGTCCGCGGGCTGACGTGGGTGGAGCGCAGCAGCTGGGAGGTCGTCGTGTTGCGTTCCACCAGCAGGCAGTCGACGCCGTTCTGCCGGAGGAAAAGGGCGGCGGCAAGGCCGGTCAGCCCGCCTCCAATGATCAGTACGGGAACCTCGACATCGGGCACGGTGCGTCCTCATTCGGTCGTGGGCCGCATTGATGAGCGACCAGCCTCATGCGGTAAATCACTCTGCGGCAGATGCTGACCAATCGCTCTAGATTCTCACTGAGGGATCTGTGAAAGGCCACGTCAGACTGCATGTGGTGCAGTTATTGGCGGGCCGACGCTGATCGTTCCAGGGTCTGATAAAACCCTGGAGAAACGCTAGAATCGCTTTCCTCTGTCCTGATCCGGACATTGCCGTCCGGCGGCCTTGTGAAAAGAAATGCGCGTGCCGAGTATGGGGAATCGATGTCGCCCGGTAATTGGCATCGGGCAGTGCACATCCAGCGGACAGTAGGACTTGCAGATGAGCCAGATGACCCTGGAAGAGTTGATCGACATCACCCGCGCCCAGGCCGGCGAGGCCGAGCAGGGCGTGCTCGACGGCGATGTCATCGACGTGCTCTTCGAATACCTCGGCTACGACTCGGTGGCCCTGCTCGAGGTCGTCAGCGAGATCAAGCACCGCTTCGGCGTCGACCTGTCCGACGAGGCGGTCGGATCGGCCCGGACCCTGCGCAAGCTCCTCGCCCTGATCAACCAGGCCATCGACGGCGACGTGAAGCGAAGGAGCGCGTGATGCCCGCTACACCGGCCACTCCGGTCAACCCCGTCCCGGACGACCTCCACGCCCAGCACCTGATCCTGCTGGCCTGCTCGGGCCGGCTGTCGCAGCTGGTCGAGCTGCTCATCGAGTTCGAGATCGCCGACCGGCTCGCGGACGGCCCGCTGCCCGTCGAGACCCTGGCCGAGCAGACCGGCACCCACGCCCCCTCGCTCTACCGGATCCTGCGGACCGCCGCGTCGGTCGGCCTGTTCGCCGAGACGGAGACGAAGGGCACCTTCGAGCTGACCCCGCTCGCCGACGGGCTGCGCTCCGGCAACCCCCGCGCGGTTCTCGCCCTCGCCAAGTACAACCGCATGGACCTCACGCAGCGCGCCTACGCCGAGCTGCGGCACAGCGTCCGGACGGGCGAGCCGGCCTTCGAGAAGGCGTTCGGCGTCCCGTTCGTCGAGTACCTGCAGCGGAACCCCGAGATCGACGCCTACTACGACGGCTTCATGTCGCACTGGAGCCGGCAGTTCGTCGAGCAGGAGCTCGCCCAGTGGGACCTGGCGCGGTTCCGCCGGATCGCCGACCTCGGCGGCGGCGACGGCTTCTTCCTCGCCCACGTGCTGAAGGCGTTCCCCGAGACCACCGGCCACCTGATCGAGCTGCCCTGGATGGCGGAGAAGGCCGCCAAGCTGCTCGCCGAGCACCAGGTGGGCGACCGCGCCGAGGTGGTGGCCGGCGACCTGCGGACCGCGGGCGTCCCCGGCGACTGCGACTGCTACTTCATCAAGGCCGTCCTGCACGACCTGAACGACGAGGACGCCGGGCTGGTCCTGCGCCGCGTCCGGTCGGCGATCGGCGACCGGGACGCCCGGCTGCTGGTCGTGGACTCGGTGCTGGAGCCGGGCAACGCCTGGGACCACGGCAAGTTCCTCGACCTGGACATGCTCGTCCTGCACGGCGGCCGGGAGCGCACCCTCGACGACTGGAACGCGCTGTTCGCCGGGGCCGGCTTCGAGCTGATCTCCGAGCCCGTCTACCACTGGACGCTCCTCGAGTGCCGTCCGGTGTGATCACCGAACCCAGGAGGTACCCCATGCCCGCGCCCGCGGTGCCGCGCGAACGGCTGCACGACATCCTCACCACGCACATCGGCCTGGAGCCCGACCAGATCGACGACGCCCTGTCCCTCGCCGAGCTCGGCATCGACTCGATCGGCGTCATCGAGCTGGAGAAGGTCCTGCAGGACGACTACGGGATCAGCCTGCCCGACGAGTCGCAGGCGATGACCATCGCCGAGATCCACGCCCACATCAACGCCGCTCCGGGGAGTGAGAACTGATGGCCAACTCGATCGACAACTCCATCCACATCGACGCGCCGATCGAGCTGGTCTGGCGGACCATGAACGACGTCCGCCGCTGGCCGAGCCTGTTCACCGAGTACGCCTCGATCGAGGTGCTGCACGAGGAGGGCACCACGGTGCGGTTCCGCCTCACCATGGTCCCCGACCCCGACGGGACGGTGTGGAGCTGGGTCAGCGAGCGCACCTGGGACGACGCGACGAAGTCGTCGCGGGCGCACCGGGTCGAGACCGGGCCCTTCGAGTACATGCGCATCTACTGGGACTTCCGCACCGAGGGCGAGGGGACCCTCATGCGGTGGCGGCAGGAGTTCGAGGCCAAGCCCACGGCGCCGTTCACCGACGAGGAGATCACCAAGCGCCTCAACGACAACACCGCGATCCAGCAGGCGGTGATCAAGGAGAAGATCGAGCGGATCGCGCTCGGCGGGGCCGAGATCGGCCGCAAGTGAACCGGACGGCCCGCCCGCGCGCCCGCACGGCGCGCCAGCGGGCCGTCTCGAGGAGACAGCCATGCCACAACGGACCCTGCACTCCCGGTTCGCCGACTCGGCCGCCCGGCACCCGGACGCCGTCGCCCTCGAACTGGCCGGCGACCGCCTCACCTACCGCGAGCTCGACGAGCTGGCGGCCCGCGTCGCCGGCCGGATCGCCGCGCGGTGCGGCGGCGCGCCCCGCGCCGTCGGCCTGCACGCCTCGCGCACGCTCGCCGCGTACGCGGGCTACCTGGCGATCCAGCGGCTCGGCGCGGTGACCGTCCCGCTCAACCCGTCCTTCCCGGCGGAGCGCAACGAGCGCGTCATCGCGGCCGGACGGGTCGAGGCGGTGGTCTCGCAGGACCCCGGGTTCGCGGCCGCCGTGCCCGTCATCGGGCTGGGCCCGTCGTTCCCGGACGAGCTCGCGGGCGAGCGGCCGGCCCCGCCCGGACCGGCCGGGGACACCGCCTACATCCTGTTCACCTCGGGATCGACCGGGGTCCCCAAAGGGGTGCCGGTCGGCCACGACAACCTGTCGGCCTACCTGGACCACGTCGTCCCGCGCTACGGGCTCGGCCCCGGCTCCCGGGTGTCGCAGACCTTCGACCTCACCTTCGACCTCTCCGTCTTCGACCTGTTCGCCTCCTGGGCGTCCGGCGCGGCCGTCGTCGTCCCGCGCCGCGGCGAGCTGATGAACCCGGCCCGCTTCGTCGCCGGGCGGGGGATCACCCACTGGTTCTCGGTGCCGTCGCTCATCTCGGTGGCGCGCCGGCTCGGCCGCCTCACCCCGGCCTCGATGCCGGACCTGCGATGGAGCCTGTTCTGCGGTGAGCAGCTCACCGTGTCGCAGGCGCGGGCCTGGCGGGACGCCGCCCCGAACGGCGTCCTGGAGAACCTGTACGGGCCGACCGAGCTGACGCTGAGCTGCACGCAGCACCGCTACACCGAGGGCCTCACGCCGCTCAACGGCACCGTGCCCATCGGCGACCCCTATCCCGGCCACGACGTCCTGGTGATCGGCGAGGACGGGGTCCCGGCGCCCGCCGGCGAGCTGTGCGTGCGCGGCCCGCAGCGCTTCGCCGGCTACCTGGACCCCGCCGACAACGCCGGGCGCTTCGTCGCCTTCGAGGCCGGACGCGCCACCGCGTGGGACGGTCCCGGCCCGCCGGGGCCCGAGCTCTGGTACCGGACGGGCGACCTCGTCCGGCGCGAGGCCGGCGGCCTGGTCCATCTCGGCCGCACCGACCACCAGGTCAAGGTGCAGGGCTACCGGGTCGAGCTCGGCGAGATCGAGTCGGTGCTGCGCGACCAGCCCGGCGTCCAGGACGCCATCGTCGTGGCGGTCTCGCAGGGCGACGGCGCGATGGCGCTGCACGCCGTCCACACCGGCGAACGCCTCGGCCACGAGGAGCTGAAGGCGGCGCTCGCGCGGCGGCTGCCGCCGCACATGATGCCGCGCTCGCTCACGCACTGGGAGACGCTGCCGCTGAACGACAACGGCAAGGTCGACCGCCGCACCATCGCCGACTCCATCGCCGAAGAGAGGGAGCACTGAGATGCAGCGAGTGCTGTTCATCGACCGGATGCGGCCCGAGGACGCGCCGGCCGTCGCCAAGATCTGGACCGAGCACGACCGCACCGGGCTGCCAGAGCGGATCGGCGTCGTGAACCGGACGCTCTACCGCTTCCACGGCCTCTACGTCCACCTGGTGGAGGCGCGCGACGACCTGCCCGGCGACCTCACCGAGCGGATCTTCGCGGCCCGCACCGATCCGGCGTTCGTCGACACGCGCGACCGCCTGGCCGCCCATCTCGAGCCGTACCTGCCGGAGTTCCGGACCCTGAAAGACACCCGAGCCGAGCAGTTCTACCGCTGGCAAGCATGACGGAAAGGCCTTCCATGTCCGGTCTGACCAAGGTGTCGATGGAGGACGTCAGCCCCAGCCGGCGGCTCGGCGGCGGCATCCGCCCGCTGCTCAGCCCCACGTCGGTCGGGGCGACCGCGGGCTTCCTCGGCACCATGTCGCTCGACCGCGGCGACTTCGTCGCCGCGCACTACCACCCGTACTCCGAGGAGTTCATCTTCGTCGCCGAGGGCCGCGTGCTGCTCCGGATCGACGAGGACGAGCTGCTCCTCGGCACCCACGAGGCCGCGATGGTCCCGAAGACGCGGTCGCACCGCATCGAGAACGTCTCGGCGTCGCCGGCGCTGCTGGTGTTCCAGATGGCGCCGCTCGCCCCGACGCCCGAGCAGGGCCACGTGGAGGTCGAACCCGTTCCCTACCCGGACGCGCCCCCGCCGTCCCTGCGGACGAGGTGACCACGATGCGCAGAGCCGTCATCACCGGCATCGGGGTCGTGGCGCCCGGCGGGGTCGGGACCAAGCCGTTCTGGGAGCAGATCACCTCGGGGCGGCCGGCGACCCGGCGCGTGACCCTCTTCGACCCCGAGGGGTACCGGTCCCAGATCGCCGGGGAGGTGGACTTCGACCCCGTGGCCGCGGGGCTGCGCCCCGACCAGGCGGCGGGCCTGGACAGGATGGTCCAGTTCGCGCTGGTGTCGCTGGCCGAGGCCCTCACCGACGGCGGGCTGCCGCTGGACGGCGCCGACCCCGGCCGGATCGGGGTGAGCGTCGGCACGGCCGTCGGCTGCACGATGGGGCTGGAGAGCCAGTACGCCAAGACCAGCTCCAACGGTCGCGACTGGCTCACCGACCACACCCTGGCCGCCGACAACCTCTACGACTTCTTCGTCCCGACCTCACTGGCCCGCGAGGTCGCCTGGGCGGCGGGCGCCGAGGGGCCGGTCACCGTGGTCTCGACCGGGTGCACGTCGGGCCTGGACGCCGTCGGCCACGCGCTGGAGCTGGTCCGCGAGGGCGCCGCCGACATCATGATCACCGGCGCGACCGACGCGCCGCTGTCCCCGATCACCTACGCGTGCTTCGACGCGCTGCGGGCGACCTCGCCCGACAACCACGACCCCGAGGGCTCCTGCCGGCCGTTCGACCGCACCCGCAACGGCTTCGCGCTGGGCGAGGGGTCGGCGATCTTCGTGCTGGAGGAGTACGAGCACGCCCGCCGGCGCGGCGCGCACGTCTACGCCGAGCTGTCGGGGTTCGCCACCCGCTGCAACGCCTACCACATGACCGGCCTGAAGGCCGACGGCAAGGAGATGGCCGAGGCGATCCGGTCCGCGATGGACCAGTCGCGGATCAACGCCGACGGCTTCGACTACATCAGCGCCCACGGATCGGGCACCCGGCAGAACGACCTGCACGAGACGGCGGCGTTCAAGGACGCCCTCGGCGCCGCCGCCTACCGCACCCCGATCAGCTCGATCAAGTCGATGATCGGGCACTCGCTCGGCTCGGTCGGCTCGATCGAGATCGCGGCCTGCGCGCTGGCGATCGAGCACGGCGTGGTCCCGCCGACCGCCAACCTCCGCGAGCCCGACCCCGACTGCGACCTGGACTACATCCCGCTCGTCGCCCGCGAGTACCCGGTCGGCGCGGCGCTCACGGTCGGCAGCGGGTTCGGCGGCTTCCAGAGCGCGGCGGTGCTGCGCAGACCGGAGGCGGCATGAGCGGCCGGATCGTGGTGACCGGGGCCGGGGTGCTCGCGCCGAACGGCCTCGGCGTCGCCGACTACTGGCGGGCGACCCTGGCCGGGCACGGCGGCGTCGCCGTGCCCGAGCGGCTCGACCTGTCGCCGTACCCGCTCAAGGTGGCCGGGGAGATCGCGGGGTTCGAGCCGGCCGGCGTCGTGCCCGGCCGGCTGATCCCGCAGACCGACCGCACCACCCGGTTCGCCCTCGCCGGGGCGTCCTGGGCGCTGGAGGACGCCGCCGCGGACCCGTCCGCGGCGGGCCGCTACGACGTCGGCGTGGTCACGGCGAACGGCTGCGGCGGGTTCGAGTTCGGGCAGCGCGAGCTGCAGAAGCTGTGGAGCCAGGGACCGCACCGGGTCAGCGCGTACCAGTCGTTCGCCTGGTTCTACGCGGTGAACACCGGCCAGCTCTCGATCCGGCACGGCGCGCGCGGCCACGGCTCCGTCGTCGTGACCGAGCAGGCCGGGGGCCTGGACGCGCTCGCCGCCGCGCGCCGCAAGCTGCGCGACGGGACGCTCCGCCTCGCCGTCACCGGAGGGGTGGAGGCGCCCCTGTGCCCCTGGGGCGTCACGGCCCAGCTGCCCAACGGCCTGCTGAGCGAGGTGCCCGACCCGGACCGCGCCTACCTGCCGTTCGACCGGGACGCCTCCGGATACGTCCCCGGCGAGGGCGGCGCGATCCTCGTCATGGAGACCGAGGACGCGGCCCGCGAGCGGGGCGCGCCGCACGTCTACGGCGAGATCGCGGGGTACGCCGCCTCCTTCGACCCGCCGCCGGGGTCCGACCGGCCGCCCGTGCTCACCAAGGCCATCGCCGGGGCGCTCGACGACGCCGGCGTGCGCGCCGACCAGGTCGACGTGGTCGTGCCCGACGCGATGGGCGTGCCGGCGATGGACCGCGCCGAGGCGGCGGCGCTCTGCGAGGTGTTCGGGCCGCGCGGCGTGCCCGTCGCCGTGCCCAAGACGATGACCGGGCGGCTGTACTCCGGCGGCGGCCCGCTGGACGTCGTCGCCGCCCTGCTGATGATCCGCGACGGCGTGGTGCCGGCCGCGGCCAACATCGGCGACATCCCCGCCGAGTACGGGCTCGACGTGGTCCTGGAGCGGTCCCGCGACCTGCCGGTCCGCACCGTCCTCGTCATCGCCCGCGGGCTCGGCGGCTTCAACTCCGCGCTGGTGGTGCGCGGGGTCCCGCAATGACCCGCCACGGAACGGAGGCCCTCTGATGGGACGGATCTCGGTCGCGGACGGCTACTACACCCTGGTCAACATGTTCACCGTGCGGCCGGAGGACCAGCGCCGCATGTACGACGAGATCGTCGACGTCACCGGCGTCATCAGGCGATTCCCCGGCTTCGTGTCGGCCAACGTGCACCTGAGCGAGGACGGCACCCGGGTCGTCAACTACGCGCAGTGGCGCAGCCGCGAGGAGTTCGAGGCGATGCAGACCCACCCGAGCGTGCAGGACCACTTCAGGCGCTGCCGCGCGCTCGCCGAGATCGACTCGGTGTTCTGCTCGGTCGCGTTCGCGCACGGCGGCGCGGCCGGCGCGCCGGTCGCGGGAGGCGGGCGATGACGGTCACCAACGGCGGGCGGCCGCGGCCCGGCCCGGCCCGGACGGAACCGGCGGCCGAGGACGCGTGGCTGCGCTGCGACGGCTGCGGCGCGCTGGTCTACGGCCGCAAGTTCGACCGCAACCTGAAGGTGTGCCCCGACTGCGGGCACCACGGGAGGCTGACCGTCTGGGAGCGGCTCGAGCTGCTCCTGGACCCCGGCAGCCTGCGCCGTTTCGGCGAGACGGTCCGCTCCACGGACCTGCTCGGCTTCACCGACACCAAGCCGTATCCCCAGCGGCTGGCCGAGAACCGCAGCCGGACCGGCAACCCGGCCGCCGCCGTCTGCGGGCACGCGAGGGTCGAGGGCCGGCCGGTCGTCGTCGCGGCGCTGGACTTCGCCTTCCTTGGCGGCAGCATCGGCGCCGCGGTCGGTGAGCTCGTCGCGCGGGCGGCCCGGACCGCGCTGCACGACCGCGTCCCGCTCGTGATCATCTCCGCGTCGGGCGGGGCCCGCATGCAGGAGGGCGCCATCTCGCTCATGCAGATGGCGAAGACCAGCCAGGAGCTGAACCGGCTGCACGCGGCCGGGATCCTGGTCGTCAACCTCAACCTCAACCCCACCTTCGGCGGCGCCACCGCGTCGTTCTCGATGCTCGGCGACGTGATCATCGCCGAGCCGGGCGCGCGGATCGGGTTCGCCGGGCCGCAGGTGATCCGGCAGACGATCCGCCAGGAGCTGCCGCAGGGGTTCCAGACGGCGGAGTACCTGCTCGACAACGGCCAGATCGACATGGTCGTGCCGCGCGAGGGACTGCGCGCGATGCTCGGCCGCGTGCTGCGCCTGCACGCCCCCCGGCCGCGGAGGCGGGCGCCGCAGGACGAGGGACGTCCGCCCGCCGCCACGGTCACCGACCCCGCCGAGCTGGCGGAGCGGCCCGCCGCCGACGTGGTGGCGCGGGCGCGTTCCGTCGAGCGGCCGACCACGCTGGACTACTGCGCCTACATGTTCGGCGACTTCGTCGAGCTGCACGGCGACCGCGCCCGCGGCGACGACCCGGCCGTGGTCGGCGGGCTCGCCGACCTCGACGGCCGCACGGTCGTGGTCATCGGGCACCAGAAGGGCCACGACGTCGCGGAGATGGTCCGGCGCAACTTCGGGATGCCGCACCCGTGGGGCTACCAGAAGGCGTACCGGCTCATGCAGTACGCGGCCAGGTTCGGGTTCCCGCTCGTCACGTTCGTCGACACGCCGGGCGCCTACCCCGGGATCGAGGCGGAGAGCAACGGGCAGGCGTTCTCGATCGCCCGGTGCCTGGAGCGCATGTCGGACCTTCCGGTCCCCGTCGTCTCCGTCGTCACCGGGGAGGGCGGCAGCGGCGGCGCCCTGGCGCTGGCCGTCGCCAACCGGGTGCTGATCCTCGACAGCGCGTACTTCTCGGTCATCAGCCCGGAGGGATGCTCGACGATCCTCTTCGGCAGCGCGGAAGCGGCGCCCCGCGCGGCCGAGCAGCTCCGCCTCACCCCGCCCGACCTGCTGCGCCTCGGCGTGGTGGACGGCGTGATCCGCGAGCCGGGCGAGGGCGCGCACGCCGAGCACCTGGCGACCGCCGACCGGATCAAGGCCGCGCTGCTGGAGGGGCTCGACGAGCTGGATGCGCTGTCCGCGCGGGAAGGCCCCGGCGCGCTCGTCGAGGCGCGCTACCGGCGGTACGCCCGGTTCGGGGACCCGGCCGGGATCACGACCATCGAGGACCGGGACCATGGACGGCGTTGACACCGGCGCGGGCGCCGGGGACATCGACCGGATCCGCACGCTGAGCAGCACCGTGAGGGAGATCGTCGACGGGCTCCCCGGACGCGTCCAGCGGGTGACCGTCCGGGCGGGCGAGCTCTCGGTCGACCTCAGCTTCCACACGCCCGAGGGCGGGACGCCCGCCGCCGCGGTTCCGGCCGCGGCGGACCAGGCGGTCCCGGCAGGCGCGCCCGCCGAGGCCGGGGCGGCGGACGGCACGGCCGGCGAGGCCGTCCGCGCCCCGCTGGTCGGCACCTTCTACGGGCGGCCGTCCCCGGACGAGCCGCCGTTCGTCGAGGTCGGCGACGTCGTCGAGGAGGGCCAGCAGGTCGCGCTGATCGAGGCGATGAAGCTGTTCAACGCGGTCACCGCGGCCGTCCGGGGCCGGATCGCCAAGGTCCACGTCGCCGACGGCGACATGGTCGAGTACGACCAGCCCCTGTTCGACCTGGTGCCGGAGGGCTGAGGAGGACGCCGTGTTCAGCAGGGTGCTCATCGCCAACCGCGGCGAGATCGCGGTCCGGATCATCCGGGCCTGCCGCGGGCTCGGCCTGTCCACCGTCGCCGCCTACTCGACCGCCGACGCGGACTCGCTGCACGTGGCGCTCGCCGACGAGGCCGTGTGCGTGGGCCCGCCGGCGCCGCGCCGGAGCTACCTCGACATCCCCAACGTGATCGGCGCCGCGCTCAGGACGGGCGCGGACGCCGTCCACCCCGGCTACGGGTTCCTCTCCGAGGACCCGTACTTCGCCGAGATCTGCGCGCAGAACGGCATCACCTTCATCGGCCCGCCGCCGGAGGTCATGGAGTCGGCGGGGGACAAGGCGATCGCGCGCCGGCTCATGGGGGAGGCGGGGCTGCCGCTGCTGCCCGGCACGACCGAGCCGGTGGCCTCCCTCGACGCCGCGCTGGAGGTGGCGGACCGCGTCGGCTACCCGGTGGTGCTCAAGGCGGTCGCGGGCGGCGGCGGCCGGGGCATCTCGATGGCGGCGTCGCGCGCCGAGCTGCGCGAGACGTACGCCAGGACGCGGAGCGGGGCGCAGGCGGTCTTCGGGGACAGCCGCGTCTACCTGGAGCGCTACCTGCCGGTCGCCCGGCACATCGAGTTCCAGGTGCTCGGCGACGCGCACGGCCGGATCGTCCACCTGGGCGAGCGCGACTGCTCGGTGCAGCGGCGCCACCAGAAGCTCGTCGAGGAGGGGCCGTCGCCGGCCCTGGACGACGACCTGCGGGCCGAGATGGGGGAGGCGGCGCTGCGGGGCGCCAAGGCCCTCGGCTACCGGGGCGCGGGGACCGTGGAGTTCCTCCTCGACGACGACGGCCGGTACTGGTTCATGGAGATGAACGCGCGCATCCAAGTCGAGCACCCCGTCACCGAGATGATCAGCGGCGTGGACCTGGTCACCGAGCAGATCAGGATCGCCGCCGGGGAGCCGCTGGCCTTCGACCAGGCCGACGTGCGGCTGACCGGGCACGCGATCGAGGTGCGGGTCAACGCCGAGGATCCCGACCGCGGCTTCGCGCCGACCCCCGGGACGCTCGCCGAGTTCCGCGCGCCCGGCGGCCCCGGGGTGCGGATCGACTCGCACTGCGCGCCCGGCGCCGCGATCCCGCCGTACTACGACTCGATGATCGCCAAGCTGATCGTCTGGGACCGGGACCGGCCCGCGTGCCTGCGGCGGCTGCGCACGGCGCTGGACGAGCTGAAGGTGGAGGGCCCGGGGCTGCGCACCACCGTGCCGTTCCACCGGCGGGTCCTGGAGCATCCGGTGTTCCGCGCGGGCGGGACCCACACCGATTTCGTCGACCGGCATCTGCGGGGGTGACCGGCGATGGCGACGACGAACGACGTCTGGTTCCTCGGCGGGCCCGCCCCGGCGGAGGCCGACCTCGTCCTGTTCTGCGTGCCGCACGCGGGCGGCGGCGGTGTCGGCTACAAGCCCTGGAGCGCGATGCTGCCCGCGTCCGTCCACGTGCAGCCCGTCCAGCTCCCAGGACGGGAGACGCGGGCCGCCGAGGCGCCGGACTTCGACCCCGCCGACCTGGCGCGGGCGCTGGCCGCCCGCGCCGGGGGCCTGCCCTACGCGATCTACGGCCACAGCATGGGCGGCGTGCTCGCCCAGGAGGCGGTCCGCGAGCTGATGCGGCTGGGCGAGCCGCTGCCCGAGCGGCTCGTGGTCGGCGCGAGCCACCCGCCGCACGTCGAGAGCGCGTGGATCGGCCGCTGGCGGAGCCTGCGGGACGAGGAACTGCTGGAGGAGATCATCGCGCTGGGCGGCACGCCGGAGGTCGTGCGGCGGCATCCGCGCCTGCGGGACCGGCTGGTGCGCGTGCTGCGCGCCGACGTCGGCTGGCTGTCCGGGTACCGGCTGCCGCCGGCGGAGGAGATGCCGCGGGAGCTCCCGGTGCCCATCGCCGCCATCGCGGGCGCGCGCGACCCGATCGCCCCGCCCGAGGCGATGGCCGCCTGGCGCGACCTCACCTCGGTCGGGTTCGCGCTCACCGTCATCGACGCCGGCCACTTCTTCCACCTGGACGCCCCGGCCGAGATCGCCGGGCTCCTGCCGGCCGGGCCCGCCCCGGCGAGGACGCCGACCGGCCCGTGACCCGCTCCCGGTCGCGCGGCGTGTCAAGAGGCGCGAAGGTGAGCACCGCGTCACCCGCGCCGCCGGAAAATAAGGGCGCCCTGCGGCCGGGTAATTTGGGCGCCCGGTGCAACCCTCCGTGATGTGCACTCTGCATTCCGTCATTCATTTGCCGCGAGAATGATCATTCGCATTCGCGGTCACTTGTGCCGGCCGCCGGTATCGGGGGTTCATCGCCTCGTCAGCGGACGTTATATCCGATGGCCTCGCCGTTTCCGCCGGACCGGCGGTCGCGGTGGCCGGATACGGCCAACGGATCCCTTGAATCACGCCCGGCGTGGACATAGATTTAAATCACCCGAACACTGCTAGGTTGTATGCGTTGTAAACGTATCGACCGGCATGCGATGAAGGGGGTCCAAAGACGGCGGCCGGCGCATTTACTAGAAAGTTGAATTAGTTTCCGCCTGTGTTGGTCGGATGTTTCTTTGCGGTGCCGGACGGTCTCCGTAGGTGGCGGACACCGGGGCGGCGAGTGCAACTGGGGATGATGATTCCATGCAGTTTCGACTGTTGGGCGGTCTTGACGTCTCTACGGGCGGTGAGGAGCGGATCATGCTCCCGCCCAAGCTGCGCACCATCATGGCGATGTTGCTCATACTGCACGACCAGGTCGTTCCCACCAGCCAGTTCATCGACGAGATATGGCTGGGGGACCCGCCGGTCACGGTCGTGGCCACCATGCAGACCTACATCTACCAGCTCCGCAAGCTGCTCGGCATCGGCGAGTCCGGGCACGAGCAGGGCATCGCGCTGCTCACCGAGCCGTCGGGCTACCAGCTCCAGGTGGCCCCCGAGTGCATCGACGTCCCGGTCTTCGAGCGCTGCTTTCAGGCCGGCCAGAAGGCGTTCGCGGAGGGCGACTACACGCGGGCCGCCAACTCGCTGGAGAGCGCCCTGTCGCTGTGGCGGTCCCAGGCGCTCGCGGACGTCCAGAAGGGACCGTTCCTGGAGTCGTACGCCGCGCACCTCGAGGAGACCAAGATCCAGGTCACCGAGCTGCGCATCGACGCGTACCTGCAGCTCGGACGCAGCCTGGACGCGATCCGCGAGCTGAAGTCCCTGATCATCAACCAGCCCCTGCACGAGGGCCTGCACTCCAAGCTGATGCTGGCGCTGCACCGGTCCGGCCGCCGGCACGAGGCGCTGGCGGTCTTCGGCCGGCTGCGCCGCTCCCTGGTGGACGAGCTCGGCATCGAGCCGTCGCCGCCGGTCCAGCGGCTGCACCGCGCGCTGCTCGCCGCGGACCCGTCGCTGGACCTGCCCGCGGTGCGGGCCGCCGAGGACGTGCTCACCGCGCCCACGGTGGTCGCCGTGCCCGCCCAGATCCCCGCCGACATTCCCGATTTCATCGGCCGCGATTTCGTGCTCGGCCGGCTGGAGCAGACCTTCCTGCAGAACGGCAGAAAGCAGGCTCCGCCGATGGTCTCGATCACCGGAATGGCCGGGGTGGGCAAGTCCGCATTGGCGGTCCGGCTCGCCCACCGGGTGCGGCAGCGCTTTCCGGACGGTCAGTTCTTCGCCGCGCTCCGCCGCAACGGGGCGGCGGTCGATCCGTCCGATGTGCTCGCCGACCATCTGCACGCGATCGGTTTCGCGCACAGCCAGATACCGGCCGCGCTGGAAAGCCGCAGTCAATTGTTCTGCAGCTGGTGCGCGGACCGCCGGGTGCTCATCGTCCTCGACGACGCGATGAGCGAGGAACAGGTGCGGCCGCTGCTGCCGGGAAGCCCGCACTGCGCGGTGATCATGACGAACAGGTCACCGCTCTACGGGATTTCCGGGCTGCGCACGTTCGAGATCAATCCGCTCGCGGAGGACGACGCGATCGAACTGCTCGGGATGATCGTCGGCCGCCGGTGGAGCGGTCCCGAGCGCCAGGCCGCCCGGTCCATCGTCGACTACTGCGAGAACCTGCCGCTGGCCGTGCGCGCGGTCGGCGCCCGGCTCGCCCGTCCGGCGTCGCCCTCGCTCGACCGCTGGGTGGCGAGCCTGGAGTACGGCCGCCGGCGCATCGAGGAGCTGTGCTCGGGCACGTTCGACATGTGGACGCGGCTGGAGCAGAGCTACCTCGAGCTCGACGACTCCGCGCGGACGGTCCTCCTGCTGCTCGGCCGGCACGCGCCCGCCCGCTTCGGGGTCGAGGAGATGGCCCGGCGCTTCCAGATCGACTCCTTCGAGCTGGAGCGGATGCTGTCCACCCTCGTCGACGCCCGGCTCCTGCTCGTCGAGGCCGACGGCGCGGGGGAGACCCGGTACGTGCTCCTCTCCATGATCCGCGCCTTCGCCCTTGAGCGGTTCACGGCCGAGCTCGGCGAGCACACCGAGGCGGCCGTGGAGGCCGGCGACGGAACCGTCGACGACGACTGGGACGAGCCTACGGTCCCCCTCGCCCCGCCCCCGCAGCTCGCGCTGATGAGGCCCGGCCCGAGCCACTGACGCCGGACCCGGCGCGTCCCCCAGAACCCGACCGCACCGTCAGGCACACGGACTGCCTACCGCCGCTCCCCACGCTCCCCTCCACCCGCCTCTTCCAGGCCCGTCGCCGTCGCGAACGCGGCCGAACCATCCGACAGGTCGTTTCACAGCCGTGCGTGCGCCGCACCGAGGCGCTCCTCGTCCGGGCGCGCCGATCGATCGCCGGAGACCTCGTCGGCCCAGTCGAGCAGCCGGTGCAGGTGCTCGTCGACGAGCGCGGCGCCGACGCCCGGGTCACCGGCCGCGACCTCCCCGCCGGTGCCGTCGATGGTGATCAGCGTCCCTTCGGGGACGACGCGTTCGCCGACCCGCGCGCACCCCGCCTCGGCATCGACGGTGAGGCCGGCCGCGTCGACGACCGCGGCCTTGCCCATGGCCCGCGCGACGACGGCGGCGTGGCTCGCCGGCCCGCCGCGGCTCGTGACCACCCCGGAAGCGGCGGCCAGGCCGTGCATGTCGAGCGGTGAGGTGACGGGACGCACCAGGATCACCGGCCCCTCGGCGGCCATCCGGACGGCCCGGTCGGCGGTGACCGCGACGCGTCCGGTCGCGACGCCGGGGCATGCTCCTCGGCCGCGCGTGAGGAGGTCGATCCCGAGGCCGGTCCGTATCCGGGGGGTGCGGGCGCCGCGGAGATGCCGCGGTGAGATCCGCCGCAGGGCCGTGCGCCGGTCGATGAGCCGTTCGTCGGCGAGGTCGACGGCGACCCGGACCGCGGCGCGGCCCGCGAGGCCGCCTGGCCGTACCTGCAGGAACCACAGGTCGCCGGTCTCGAAGGTGAACTCGACGTGGCAGGCGTCGCGGTAGTGCCGTTCGACGCGGTGCAGGGCCGCCACGAGGCGCTCCCATACCGACGGCTCCCGGTCGGCGAGCTCGGACAACGGCCGGGTGCTGGAGCGCCCGGAGACGACGTCCTCGCCCTGCCCGCCGAACAGGACGTCGCCGAACGGCGTCCTGCCGCCCGTGTTCGGGTCGCGGCTGAAGGCGACGCCGGTACCGCTGCGCCCGTCCCGGTTGCCGAACACCATGGCCTGCACGATCACGGCCGTGCCGAGGTCGTGGGGGACGCCGTGCAGTTCGCGGTACGTGACCGCGCGCGGGTTGTTCCAGGACGAGAAGACGGCCCTCACCGCCGCCCGCAGCAGGCTCATGGCGTCGTCGGGGACGGTCATGGCGGCGGACGGCGCCGCCGCGTCCGCGTCGGTCGCGTCCGCGAGGTCCGGGATCCCGTCCGTCGCGGTCGCGAAGCTCATGAGGAACCGGCGGCGCGTCTCGTCCGCGAAGGCCGGGTCGCCGGTCTCGGCGGCCAGCGCGGCGGTCGCCTCGGTGGTGAGACCGAGGTCGAGGACGGTGCTCATCATGCCGGGCATCGACACGGCGGCGCCCGACCGGACCGACACCGCGAGCGGGCGCGGGCCCGCGCCGAAGCGCCTTCCGGTCGCCGCCTCCAGCCGGCGGACGGCGGCGGACAGGTCGGCGTCGAAACCCTCCGGAAGGCGCCCGTCCCGGAGGAAGGCTCGGCAGGCGCGGGTGCCGATGACGAACCCCGCCGGCACGGGCAGGCCGAGGCGTCGCAGGACGACGAGCCCGTGGCCCTTGCCGCCGAGAACGTCCGCCGACTCACGCGCACCGGGGGCGAGGGGATGGATCCAGCGCATCGGAACGCGGTTCACCGGCGCGGGATGCCGAGGGTGGCGAGCAGGTCCTCGTGGAGCTGGAACCACACGGTGTGGTACGAGGTGGTGCTGTCCGTCAGATGCTCCAGAGCACCGGACCGGGCCCGGTCGAGCGCGGCGGTGAGCCGCACCCGGTACCGCCCGAACCGGGGCAGCGCCGCGGACAGGTCCGCGGCGACGGCTCCGGCGCGTCCGTCCAGGTCGGCGAAGCGGTTCAGGACGCGGGCGTCGTACACCGGGTCGGAGTGGTCGTTCGGCGCCATCGCGCCGTCCACGGTGCGCAGCTGCCAGGCGGAGCAGAGTTCCAGCAGCTCCGGGTTCAGCACCATGAACCTCCGGTAGGCCGCCGTCAGGGCGTCCCGGGTACCGGCGGCGTCGAGCTCGCGGACGGTCCGCCGGGCGTCCTCGGCGCGGCCGGCCTCGGTGAGGCCCCAGGCGCCGCACTCCCCGGGCGACCGCGTCACCCAGCCGGCCACGGCGAGGTCGATCAGGTGGGACTCCGCGTCCGCTTCGGGGAGCCCGGCCGCGTCGGCCACGCGGGGCAGCGCGGCGTGGCCGATGCACCGGAGCGCGTGCAGCACGATCGACCCGGTCATCGCCCGTTCGCCCCGCTCGGCCGCTCGGCCGGGGCGGAGGCGGTCGCCGCGGCGTAAGCGGCGCCCCTGCCCCCGGCCCGAGCGACGACCTTCCCGTCCCGTACGCGCACCGCGACCTCGGTGTCCTCGGCCGTGCCGGCGCCGACGGCGGCCGCGAGCAACGCCCGCTCATCGAGGACGAGGCGCATCGGCGGACCGGCCGCCGGGCCGAACGCCCGACGCAGGCACACGGCGAGGTCGGCGATCCGCAGCCGGACGAGCGCCCCGATCTCGGCGGGGTCGTCCGTCACCAGCGCCACGGTGACCGCCTCACCCCGGTGGGGCGCGCGAACCGCCTCCTCCGCCGCACCGAGACGGCCCGTCCCGAGGACCACGACGATCCCGTCCTCACCGAAGCCGGCGGGACGGTCCGTGATCGCATCCGTCAGCTCCTCGGGCGGCGTCCATGTGTCGTCGCACAGGCGCGGCGCGGCGACGTACGGCAGATGGGGCGGGTCCCAGGCGTCGCCCGCTTCGAGATCGGCGAGACGCCGGCAGGCGCGGGCCACCTCGAACGGGTCGCCGAAACCGGGCGCCGTTTCCGCGAGATGGCCCGCCCCGTGCAGCAGGGTCATGATCAGCTCCGCCGCCCGCACGCGCCGTCCCGTCCCCGGTCCCGCGCACGATTCCAAGGCGAGTGCCAGCAGCAGGGCTTCCAAGCTCGCGAGCTGGGCCATCGCCGTGCGGCCCGGCTCATCGGCGAACACCCCGGTCAGCGAACGCGACTTCAGCTTGCTGGCGTCCGGCGCGTCACCGGCCAGCGGCAGCCGCTCGAGCCAGACGCGGGCGAAGGCCTCCGCCCCGTCCGCCGCGCCGGCGGCCTCGAACGCGCCGGCGGCGGCGGGCTCGTCTCGCTGTACGGAGTCGAGCAGCACCGCCAGGTACAAGGACCGCTTGCTCGGGAAGTTCGAGTACACGGCGCCGCGCGTCAGTTCGGCGCGGGCGGCGATGCGGTCGACCTTGGCATCGGCGAAGCCGTGCTCGGTGAACTCCTCCACCGCCGCCGCGAGCACGGCGGCTCGCGTCCGAGCCTGCTGCTGCGCCCGGGTCAGCCGGACCATCGGCCCTCCTCGCGTTCCTCGACGGCGCTCAGGATACTCCGAACATCCGGATGATAAGAACATCTGAATGCGCCTCGGGGACCCGTGCGCCGCGCTAGCGCCGGATGACCGAGCGGATCCAGGCGCGTTGCTGCGAGACCTGCCCGGCCTCGGCGACCCTCTGCCGGTCGGAGCCGTCGAAGACACCGAGAAGGGTCTCGCCGCCGCGCGGCGCGACGCTCATGATCGGGCCGCCGGAGTCGCCGCCGGCGGGAATCCCGGACACCTTCACCGTGCAGAAGTCCGAGCCGCCCGGTGCCGTGTAGCCCTCGCACCGGCGATCGTCCGGCCGCACGACCTGGAGGACCGACTGCTCGAGGACGGGGGACTGGCAGGCGTTCTCGTCCGTGGTGCAGGTGGCGCCCCCACCCGTACTGCCGCACGATCCGGCCGGGGCGGACGCGGGCCGTGGCCAAACGCGCCGTCCGGACCTTCATCGGCGACACCTTGATGAGACGGACCGCCGCGTTTCCGCGAAGGGCGCGGCCGTGGCCGCTTGGGCGCGGGTCCTGCGGCGGGCGCGTTGCACCGTCGCGTACCTGCATTTCAGTCATTCGGCGTATTCGGGCTTATCGCCGTTGCCGGAATCGCGGCGGATTCTTTCGGTCCTGCGTGCGTTACGCGGCCGAATGGGGGAATTCACGATTTTGCGGTTTGACCAAAGGTTGGCGATCGCCGGTTTTTGTGGCATTGGCCTTCGGGGAACCCTGCTGGATGCCGCCCTCCGCATGGGGCGCCGTCGATCGCCATGCGGTCCGTCACTCGCGATAGGAGAGGCGTCCATGGACTCACCGCCGGCGCCGGCGGATGCGCCTGGTGGGCCGTCGCGCCCGCCGGCGGACCGGGCCAAGGAGGGAGTCCTGGCGATCCTGCGGGGGGTGGCCCAGGTCGACCTCCAGCCCGGCCACTGGACCGGGCTCATCTTTCTCGTCGCCCTTTTCGCCGGTGGCTGGCAGTTCGGTGCCTTCGGGCTGCTCGGCTGCGTCACCGCCACGCTCACCGCGTGGTCTTTCGGGGTTCCTTGGAAGCGGGTCTCGGCGGGTCTCGAGGGGTTCTCCGGGACGCTGGTCGGAGTCGGCCTGGTGCTCTACCTCGGAGCGAGCTGGGTGACGCTCCTCGTGGTCATCGGCGCCGCCATCGGGGCGAGCATGGTCAATTCGGCATTGAACGTCCTGCTGAAGCCGTACGGCCTGCCCGCGCTGACCGCGCCGTTCTGCGTGGTGACGCTGCTGATGCTGATCGCGGCGCCGTCCTTTCACCGGGTGTGGGCCCGCCATCCGGGCAACGTCGCGCCGTCGGTCGCCCATCCGGGCACGGCGGTGTCGTGGACGGACGTCTGGCACGGCTTCTTCAACGGGTTCGGGCAGGTGTTCTTCCAGGACAAGTGGTACGTGGGGCTGATCTTCCTGGTGGGGCTGGCGGTGTCGAGCCGGACGGTCGCGGCGGTGGCGTGCGCGGCGAGCCTGATCGGGCTGCTGATGGGCTGGTGGCTCGGGGCGCAGGCGGCGGACCTCGGCGCGGGCCTGTACGGCTACAACTCGGTGCTGGCGGGGATAGCGCTGGCCGGGACGTTCGTCGTGCTGGGCCCGGTCTCTCTCGTTTACGCGGCGGTCGGGGCGGCGACCGCCGCGGTGACGACCCCCGCCATCACCAACACGTTCAGCATCATCGGCGGCCACGCCCTGACCTGGCCTTTCGTGCTGGTCACCTGGGTGTTCCTGGGCGCCGTCCCGACCCTGTCCACACTCCGGCGGACCACATGACAGGGTCGGGAGGCCGCGCCGTGCTGGCGGTCGGCGGGCACGAGAGCCTTCCCGCGCACGGCCCGCCCGGCGGCGGCTCCTCGCCCGGCGCCCACGGGATCTACGACCCCGGACGGGGACTCAGGTCCGCGCTGGGGGACCGCCCGCGCGCCGTGGTGGTGCCGATGACGCTCGGCCGCGACCCCGGCCTCGGGCGGGCGGCCGCGCAGACACTGGCCTGGGCGGGGCGCGACCGGCCGGGCGACCTGCTGCTCGCCCCGCCGTTCGGCACGATCACGCACCTGATCGGGTGGATCCGGGCGGCGGTCCTGAAAGCGATCCGCGAGGAAGGGTCTCGCGGTGCGGTGCTGCTGGTGGCGCGGGCGGCGGACCCGGAGGCCGACGCGGAGCTGTTCAAGGTCGCGCGGCTGGTCGGGCGGTATCTGCCCGTCCGCTGGGTAGAGGTCGCCTTGACGGACGGTGATCCGGACGTGGCCGAGGGTGTCGAGCGCTGCCGCCGGCTGGGCGCCGATGAGGTCGTGCTGGTGCCCGCTTCGCTCGTCCCGCCCCCGCGCTGTCCCGTGGCGGACCGCGTCGCCGGGCCGCTGCTGGGCGCGGCGGCGATCGCGGCGCTGGTCCGCGACCGCGCGGCCGAGGCGGAGCGCCGGTGGCGCCGGGACCGCGACGACGGCCTCGCCGCGGCCGCCCACCACGGCCACGGCCATGGGCACGGGCACGGTGAGGAAGGCGGACCGCACCGTCACGACGCATTTCCTGAATTCACGAGGACGACACCGGGGGAGGGGACCGCGCATGGCTAAGGGCGGTTACATGTTCGGGGACGGGGAGATCGAGCTCAACGCCGGTCAGCGCCGGGAGACGCTGACCGTGCACAACACCGGCGACCGGGCCGTCCAGATCGGCTCGCATTTCCATTTCTTCGAGGTCAACCGGGCGATGAGCTTCGATCGCGACAAGAGCTTCGGAATGCGGCTCGACATTCCGGCGGGTACGGCGGTGCGGTTCGAGGCCGGTGACACCAAGGAGGTGCGGCTCGTCGAGTACGGCGGCGGGCTGCGCATCGTCGGGTTCGGCGGCCTGCTGGACGGGAGCGTCCGCTCCTCGGCCGCGCGCAGGGAGGCGCGCGTCCGGCTGCACGCGCGGGGATACGCCGACACCGGGGCGCACGGTGCGTCGACCGGCGAGCACTGAGGCGCTGGAGCCGCTGCTGGCGCAGTTGCAGCTGACCGACTCGGGATTCCCCAGCGGCCTGTACACCCTGTCGCACGGCGTGGAAGGCCATTTCCAGCTCCGCGCCGTCGGCGCGGACGACCTGTACGACCTGGTGCGCGACCTGGTGCGGGCGGCCGGGACCGCCGACGCGGCGGCGCTGGTGCTCGCGCACCGGGCGGTGACCGCCGATGACTGGGACGCGCTGGTGGAGACCGATCGCCGGCTCTACGCGATCAAGCTCAACCGGGAGCAGCGGACGGCCTCCGTCCGCACCGGACGGCAGGTGCTGGACACGGCCGCACCCGCGTTCGACTCGGCCACGGCGGCCCGGCTCGCGCGCTTGGTCGTCGAAGGGACGGCGCCGGGCAACCATGCGGTCGTCGTGGGCACCGTGCTCGCGGGGCTCGGCGTTCCGGTCCGCGACGCCGTGGCCGGTGACCTGTACGCGTTCGCGGCGGGCTGCACGGCGGCGGCGGTGCGGCTGGGCCGGATCGACTTCCGGCGGGCGCAGGCGCTGCTGCGTGAGGTCCGGCCGGAGCTGGTCGCGGCGGCGGACGCGGCGCTGGCCGTCCGGGACCCGCGGGACCTGCACGCCTCGGTCCCGGCCGCGGACGCCGCGGCCGCCGAGCACGAACGGGCCGAAGCGCGCCTGTTCGTCACCTGACCCGATCGACGTCCGGAGGGACGACATGGAACTGGAAGAGGTGTACAAGGTCGGCGTCGGCGGGCCGGTGGGGTCGGGGAAGACCGCCCTCATCGAGGCGCTGGTGCCGCTCCTGGTCGCCCGGGGCCACCGCCCCGGCGTGATCACCAACGACATCTACACGCAGGAGGACGCCGAGCACGTCCGCCGGACGCTCGCCGGGACGCTGGACGCCGAGCGGGTCGTCGGCGTGGAGACCGGGTCCTGCCCGCACACCGCCGTCCGCGACGACCCGACGATGAACCTGGCCGCGGCGGCCGAGCTGCTCGACCGCTTCCCCGACATCGACGTGCTGCTGTTCGAGAGCGGCGGGGACAACCTGACCCTCACCTTCAGCCCGGCCCTGGCCGACGTCTACGTGTTCGTCCTGGACACCGCCGAAGGGGAGAAGATGCCGCGCAAGCGCGGCCCGGGGACCACCGACTCCGACCTCCTGGTCATCAACAAGATCGACATCGCGCGGTACGTGCGCACCGACCTGTCGGTCATGGAGCGCGACGCGCGCGCGGTGCGCGGCGACGGCCCGGTCATCCTGACCGATTGCCTCACCGGGACCGGCGTCCCCGAGGTCGCGGACTTCGTCCTCGGACGCCGGGAGGCGATGTGCTCACCGGCGGGATGATCTCCGGGGGACCGGCGACGGGGCCGGCCGGCCCGGTCCGGTCCGACCGGACGACCCCGGCGCACTGCGCTCCGGAGCGGGTGCCGCCGGAGGTGGCCCGGTACGCCGCGACGCCCGACACCCTGCCGGTCGGCGCGGCGGGCAAGGTCGGCGTGCTGGAGCTCGGGTTCGCGCTCGCGGGCGGGCGGACGGAGCTGACCCGCCGGTTCCAGAAGGCGCCGCTGCACATCACGCGTCCGCTGTTCCTGGACGCCGCGCTGCCCGACATGCCGTACGTCATGTTCCTGTCGTCCGGGGGCGGGGTTCTCCAGGGCGACCGGTACCGCATCGGGCTGGAGTGCGGGCCGGGGACGTCGGCGCATTTCACCACCCAGACCGCCACGCGCCTGTACCGGATGGAACACGACTACGCCACCCAGGTCGTCGAGCTGGACGCCGGGCCCGACAGCTACGTCGAGTACCTGCCCGCGACCACGATCCCGTTCGGCGGCTCCCGGTTCTACCAGCAGATGAACGTCACCGTCGGCACCCGCGCGACCGTCGTCCTGGGCGAGAAGCTGATGGCGGGACGGCTCGCGCGCGGGGAACGGCACGCCTACGCCGCCTACTGCACGGACCTGGAGGTCCGGGACGGCCGAGGCCGGCTGCTGTTCGCCGATCCCCTCCGGCTTGTGCCCGGCGAGCGCGCGGTGACCGGTCCCGCCGTGATGGCCGACTTCGGGGTGATGGCCACCCTGTACGTCGTCACCGAGATGGCACGGGCGACCGAGGTCGCCGACGCCATGCACGCCGCGATCGCCGGCACGGGGCTGCGCGGTGGCGCGAGCGTGCTGCCGGGCGGCTGCGGGGCGTGGGCCCGGATGCTCGGCGACCGGTCTCCGGAGGTCGAAGCGGCCTTCGCCCGCACGTGGGGGGCGGTGCGCAGACTGCTGCTCGACGTCCCCGCTCCGGAACACCCCACGGGCCGCTGACCGTGGCGCGCGCCGCCCATGCGCCCGCCGCCGTCCCCGGCGGCGATGACGGGGCCGCGGAACGGCGGGCCGCACCGGAGAGCCTTGATCATTGAGGAGTCATGGAGCGCTCTTGGCTTTCCGGTGCGGGATAACGGAGATCAGGATATCGGGTCTCCCTTTCGCTTCGGCTCGCGGGACGTATCGGCCGAGGCTTTATACCCCTGCGACGTCGGCGCCGCCACTCCGGTCTTCCTGTCCATTTTGTCGAAAGGATCGTGGATGAATCTCACGCCACGCGAGATGGACCGCCTGGTCATCTTCACCGTCGCGCAGATGGCCATCAAGCGGCGCGACCGCGGGGTGAAGCTGAACTACAGCGAGGCGGTGGCGCTGATCACCCACGAGGTCGTCGAAGCCGCCCGTGACGGCAGGTCAGTCGCCGACTGCATGGAGCTGGGCAAGCAGGTGCTGGGTCCCGACAAGGTGATGCCCGGAGTCCGGGAGATGCTGCCGCTGCTGCAGGTCGAGGCCGTCTTCGACGACGGCACCAAGCTGATCTCCTGCCACGACCCCATCGGAGCGGAATAGCCTCGCGGATCCCCGGCCGTCCGCCGCGATCGTGCCGTGCCGCGGCGCGCGCAAGAGCAAAAGGCGCGCGAAAGCGAATCATCCAGGAAAGGTGAGTCTCGAATGACCTCCATGAGTCGGCAGAAGTACGCGTCGATGTACGGCCCGACGGTGGGGGACCGATTCCACCTCGGCGACACCAACCTCGTCGTCGAGGTCGAGAAAGACCACAACGAGGGGCATTACGGCGACGAGACCCAGTACGGCGGCGGGAAGACCGTCCGCGACGGCATGTCGAGCGACCCCGCGTCCACCGGCACGGTGGCGCTGGACCTGGTGATCACCAACGCGGTGGTGATGGACCCGGTGATCGGCATCGTCAAGGGCGACATCGGCATCAAGGACGGCCGGATCGTCGGGATCGGCAAGTCCGGCAACCCGCACACCCAGAACGGCGTGGACCGGCGCCTCATCATCAGCGCCGACACCGAGGTGATCTCCGGGGAGAACCTCGTGGCCACGCCCGGCGCGATCGACACCCACGTGCACTTCATCGCGCCCGAGCAGGCGGCCCACGCGCTGAGCAACGGGATCACCACCCTGGTCGGCGGCGGCACCGGCCCCGCGGACGGCACCCGCGGCACCACCTGCACCCCCGGCGCCTGGAACCTGTCGCGCATCCTCCAGGCCTACGAGGACATCCCCGTCAACGTCGGGGTCTACGGCAAGGGCAACAGCAGCCTGCCCGCGCCGCTGGAGGAGCAGATCCGCGCCGGAGCGGCCGGGCTGAAGGTCCACGAGGACTGGGGGACCACCCCCGCCGTCATCGACACGTCCCTGTCCGTCGCCGACGCCTACGACGTCCAGATCGCGATCCACACCGACACCCTCAACGAGGCGGGCTTCGTCGAGGACACCATCAACACGATCAACGGCCGCTCGATCCACACCTACCACTCCGAGGGCGCGGGCGGCGGGCACGCCCCCGACATCCTGCGGGTGACCGGCGAACCGAACATCCTGCCCGCCTCGACCAACCCGACGCTGCCCTACACCACCAACTCCGTCGACGAGCTCCTCGACATGACGATGGTCTGCCACCACCTCAGCTACGACGTGCCCGAGGACGTGGCGTTCGCCGACAGCCGGGTGCGCGGCGAGACGATCTCCGCCGAGACCGTGCTGCACGACCTCGGCATCATCAGCATCATCGGGTCGGACTCGCAGGCGATGGGCCGGGTCGGCGAATCGGTCACCCGCGCCTTCCAGATCGCCCACCACAACAAGGACAAGCGCGGCGCCCTCCCGGAGGACTCGTCCCGCAACGACAACTTCCGGGTCCTGCGGTACCTGGCCAAGCTCACCATCAACCCCGCCCGCGCCAGCGGCATGGCCGACGAGATCGGCTCGCTGGAGGACGGCAAGCTCGCCGACGTGGTGCTGTGGCAGCCCCACTCCTTCGGCGCCAAGCCCTTCATGGTGGTCAAGGGCGGCATGGTCAACTGGTTCCAGATGGGCGACCCGAACGCGTCCCTGCCGACGCCGCAGCCCGTCTACTACCGGCCCACCTTCGGCACCCACTCCGCCGCGCTGTCCGGTACCTGCGTGACCTTCATGTCCCAGGCCGGCATCGAGGCGGGCGTTCCCGAGAGGCTCGGCCTGCGGCGGCTCGTCCGGCCGATCCGCCAGTGCCGGACGGTCGACAAGCGCCACATGGTCCGCAACTCGACGGTCGCCGACATCACGGTCGACCCGGAGACCTACAAGGTCTCGGTGAACGGCGAGCCCGCCCACATCGAACCCGCGCACGAACTCCCCCTCAACCGCCTGTTCTTCCTCACCTGACCGGGCCGCCGCGGACCTCGAAGCCCTCATCCAGCAGGCCACCGGCGACGCCGAGGGGCCTGACTCCCCGAGTGCGCTTGACTTCAAGTGCACTTGAAGCCGCAGGATCCCGCGCATGGACCAGAAGCAGACGACAGGCCGCACCAGCGCCGAGACCGACGCGCTCATCGCCCTGCTCGACATCGGTGACTCCATCCCCGGCGCGAGCGAACTGCGCGCGCGTTCCTACGAGTTGCTCGGCGTCGCGCCGGACGCGGTGGTGGTCGACGTGGGATGCGGTTCCGGCCGCGCGGTCGCCGAGATGGCCGAGCGGGGCGCGCGGGCCGTCGGCGTCGACCTCGACGAGCGGATGGTCGCCGTGGCCGGCGAGCGCTGGCCCGCCGCGGAGTTCCGCGTGGCCAGCGCCTACGAGCTGCCCTTCGCCGACGGTGAGCTGCACGGCTACCGCGCCGAGAAGGTGTTCCACGTCCTGGACGACCCCGCCCGCGCGATCGGCGAGGCGCGGCGGGTCCTCGCCCCCGGCGGGCGCCTCGCGCTGATCGGGCAGGACTGGGACACCTTCGTCATCGACGCCGACGACGAGGCGCTCACCCGCACCATCGTGCACGCTCGCGCCGACCGGGTCCGCACGCCCCGCGTCGTCCGCCGCAGCCGCAACCTCCTCCTCGACGCGGGCTTCGCCGACGCCGCCGTCGAGGTCCACACGAAGGTCTTCACCGACGCGGCGATGGTGCCCGCCCTGGCCGACCTCGCCGAAGGGGCGCGCTCGGCCGGGGCGATCAGCGACGCGCAGGCCGAGACCTGGGTCGCCGAGCAGCGCGAGCGCGGCCGCCGCGGCCGCCTGTTCTTCGCCCTCCCCCTCTTCGTCACCAGCGCCACCCGCCGCTGACCCGAGCTCGTCAGCGGGCGGTGGCTTTGCCGTTCTTCACGGTCAGTGCGGCTTGGACGCCTTCCGTGCCGCACTGCGGGCCGCTGTGAAGGGTGGCCTTCGGAGTGACGACGAGTTCCTGGTCGACGAGTGCGCGGTGGTGGCGGTCGCGCAGGGTGAGCGTTACGTGGACGGGGGATTTCGGCAGATCCGCGATGGCGGCGAATCCGTGGCGGCCGCCGTCGGGCGAGGCGGACGCGCTGCAGAAGGCGTCGGGACCGGTGCCGCGGCATCCCAGCGGGACGCTCGTCGAAGAGGGTTGCAGCACGAGCCGCTTCGTGACGCAGGTCCCGTTCCAGCACACGCGCATCGACGCGGACGCGACGCGGGAGGCGTCCGGAGCGGCGATGTCCACGCCGATGCCCGTCGGCGAGAAGACCAGCGGGCACTCGCGCGGGGGGTTCTCGGAGCCGCAGGCGGCGAGGGCGAGCAGTGCGGCACCCAGCGCCGCGGCTCGAAAGGGCGCCGCCTTCGCGGGGGCGTGCTGGAATCGGCTGACCATCCGCCATGATCAGCACATGACGCGCCCCGGCGGCAGCGGAACGCGGAGAACGACGACGCTGGGGAACTTCTCGGCCGGCAGGGAGGCATAGAAGTGCTTGCGCTGCCGGCGCAGCTCCGCGCTCTCGGGGTCGTCCAGGCGCCCCCACGGGCGGGGCGCTGGTAACCGGCGAACCCCAGCGCGTAGGTGATGAGGAAGGAGTAGCAGCGGACGGCCAGCTCGGGGGACAGGTCGGCCTCCAGGAAGCGGGCGATGACGGCCGCCACCTGGCGCCGCCACTGAGCCGTCCCGCCGCGAGGCCGGGACGGTGCCGGGGTCGGGACGGCGCGGGGCACGGGGCCGATGTTTGCCGGGTGCGCCGGAGGGGAGCGCAGCACAAGAGGCCGATGCGGACGATCAGGAGGGGGCGCGGGATGGCCTGCTTGGTGCGAGGAGCGCTGCGGGGCGCCGCCGCAGGCGCGGCGGGCACGACCGCGCTGAACGGCGTCACCTATCTGGACATGGCCCTGCGCGGGCGCCCGGGAAGCGACACGCCCGAGGAGACGGTGCGCGCGCTCTCGGACAAGACCGGCATCCCGGTGCCCGGCGAGGGCGACGAGCAGGACAACCGCGTCTCCGGCCTGGGCCCGCTGACCGGACTGGCGGCCGGCGTCGGCACCGGGGCGCTGCTCGGGATGGTCACCGCCGCCGGGTGGCGGCCGGGCCGGGCCGTCACCGCAGCGCTGGCCACCGCCGGAGCCATGCTCGGCAGCAACGGCCCGATGACCGCGCTGGGCATCACCGATCCGCGCGCCTGGCCGGTGTCGTCCTGGATCAGCGACCTGGTGCCGCACGTCGCCTACGGCGCGGTCACCGCCGCGGTCCTGTACGGCCTCGACCACTGACGCGCACCGGAGCGGGGGACGCCGCTCAGGCCGGAACCGGGAGGGCCCCCGCCATGCGACCGACCGCGATCAGTGAGCAGGAGCCGGGCCTGACGGTCGGCGTGGAGGAGGAGTTCCTGCTCGCCGATCCGGTGACCGGAGAGACGACGGCGAGCGCCGAGGCCGTTCTCGCGCGCACACGGAACCTTCCCACGCCCTCCGGTGCGCAGTTCTACCTCGAACTCCTCGGCACGCAGGTGGAGGCGGCGTCCGCCGTGTGCACGGATCTGCCGACGCTCGGGCGGCGGCTCGCGGCGGCCCGCGGCGAGCTCGCCGCGTCCGCGCGGCAGGAGGGCGCGCTGCTGGTCTCCTCGGGGACGGCGCCCCTGCCCTGCCCCGTGCCGGCGACCTCCGAGGGGGAGCGGTTCTCCCGGATCCGCGACCTGTACGCGGGCGTCGTGCGCGACTACGAGGTGTCCGGCTGCCACGTGCACGTCGGCGTCCCCGACCGGGACACCGCGGTCGCCGTCGTCAACCACCTGCGCCCCTGGCTCCCGACCCTGCTGGCGGTGTCGGCGAACTCGCCGTACGCCGCGGGCGCCGACACCGGCTACGCGAGCTGGCGGATGCTCCAGCAGGCCCGGTTCCCGGGGGCCGGGCTGCCGCCCTGGTTCCCGTCCGCCGAGGACCACGACCGGGAGACGGCCCGGCTCGCCGAATGCGGGGTGGTCGTGGACCCCGCCATGTCGTTCTGGCTGGCGCGGCCCTCTCCGCGCCTGCCGACGGTCGAGGTCCGCGCGGCCGACGCCGTGCCGACCGCCGAGGAGGCCGTGCTGCAGGCCGCCCTCACCCGCGGGCTGGTGCGGACCGCGCTGGCGGAGCTGGCGGCGGGACGGACCGCGTCCCGCGCGCCGCGCGAGCAGGTCGGGGCCGCCGCCGTCTGGGCGGCGGCCCGCTACGGGCTGGCGGGCGACGGCGTCCATCCGGTCGAGGAGCGGCGCGTCCCGGCCGCACGGCTGGCCGCCGCGCTCCTCGACCACGTGGCGCCCGCCCTGGAGGAGACCGGCGACCTCGACCGGACGCGTGCGCTGCTCGGCCGCGTCCTGCGCGCGGGGACGGGCGCGGAGCACCAGCGCCGGGCGGCGGCCGGCGGCATGCTCGCGGTGGTCGAGGCGCTCGCCCGCCGGACGTCCCCGCATCCCACCTCCGCAAACGGTGACGAACCGGACGTCGATGGCCGAATGGACGGGATAGGAGCGGGTACCGCAGGCCCATCGTCCGAGACGGCCCGGTGATCGGCCGGGACAGCACGAGGAGGGTCATGACGACCGTTGCGACGAGCCCGTCCGAGACCGGCGCGCGGCCGCCGCTGCCCGCGGCACGCGGCGCGCTGTCGGAGGCGGTGCTGGCCGCGCTCTCCCGCCCGGAGCCCGCGGACCCGGCACCGATGCTGGACGCCGCCCGCGCCGCGATCCGGCGGGACGCCCCCGATCCGTTCGGCGAGGACCTGCACCTGGCCCTGTACGTCTGCTACGAGCTGCACTACCGCGGTTTCGGCGGGGTCGACGACGGCTGGGAATGGGCGCCCGCGCTGCTCGCCCTCCGCGGCGAGCTGGAGCGCCGCTTCCTGGAGGCGCTCCGCGCGGAGACCGGCACCGGCGACGACGTGGAGGGCGTCCTCGCCGAGGTGCTCGCCGAACCGGTCGGCGCGTACGGCGTTTCCCACCACCTGCGGGACGAGGGGGGGTGGTGGCAGGTGCGCGAACACGCCGTGCACCGCTCCGCCTACCACCTCAAGGAGGCCGACCCCCACGCCTGGCTGATCCCCCGGCTGCGGGGCCGGGCCAAGGCCGCGCTGGTCGCGGTGGAGTTCGACGAGTTCGGCGGCGGCCGCGGCGAGGACATGCACTCCCGGCTGTTCGCGGACCTCATGGAGGACCTCGGCCTCGACCCGTCCTACGGCCGCTACCTGGATCTGGTCCCGGCGCGGATGCTCGCGATCGTCAACATGATGTCGCTGTTCGGCCTGCACCGCTCGCTGCGCGGCGCGATGGCCGGGCACTTCGCCGCCGCCGAGATCACCACGGCGCCCGCCGCGCGCCGGATGGCCGCCGCGCTGGAGCGTCTCGGCGCGGGCCCGCGCTGCGTGCGCTTCCACACCGAGCACATCGAGGCCGACGCCGTGCACGAGCAGGTGCTCCGGCACGACGTCCTCGGCGACCTGCTGGCCGAGGAGCCCGGCCTCGCCGGGGACGTGGTGTTCGGCGTCCGCGCCACCGAGTTCCTGGAGGGCCGGTTCGGCGAGCATCTGCTGGCGTCGTGGCGGGCGGGCCGCACCTCGCTCCTGCAAGCGCTCCCGTCCGGATCCTTCTAGACCGGCTCCCTTCGCTGCTCAACGGCTCCGTCCGGCCAGAACGGCCGGAAGGAGCCGGACGGGCTAGCTCGACGCAGTGGGCTTGCGGCGGGGCTTGCGGCGGTGGCTGGTGTCGCAGAACGGGTACCGGCGGCTCCGCCGGCACGCGCACAGCGCGACCATGAACCGGTCGGACGACACGGTCGTGCCCTCCGGCAGCTCGATCTCGAGGGGGCCCTCCACCAGCACGGGCCCGTCCGGGTCCAGCCGGACCCGGCGGGGAGCGGGGCGGTCAGTTCCGGTCGGCACGGACCACCACCAGTTCCTCGGAGCGGCCGCCGGGCCGGGCGAGCCCCGCGGCCTCCAGTTCGGCGGCCCGCGCCCGCAGCACCGGGCCGTACGGCTGGGTGCGCCGTGCGGCGACCGACGCCGTCATCCCCTGGGCCCGCAGCGCGTCCAGCGTCGCCTGGACACCGGAGACGGCCGACTGGACTATCAGCAGCGTGCCGCCGCGGCGGAGCTGGCGGGGCGCCCGCTCGCAGATCCGGTCGAGCAGCGCCCGGCCGTCCGGGCCCCCGTTCCACCAGCGGGCCGCGCGTCCCGGCGCGGCGGCCCCGCTCGGCACGTACGGGGGATTCGTCACGATCATGTCGAACGCCTGGCCCGCCACCGGTCCGAACAGGTCGCCCTGCAGCACCCTGATCGGCAGCCGGTTCAACCGGGCGTTGGCCCGGGCGGCCAGCACGGCCCGTGTGGACACGTCCACCGCCGTCACCCGGCCCGCCCCTGCCCGGGCGGCGGCGAGCGCGAGCGCACCGGTCCCGGTGCACACGTCGAGGACGCGGGCCCCCTTCAACAGCGGAGCCTTCCGTAGAACCTCGACCAGTAGGAAGGTATCGCCTTGGGGAGCGTAGACCCCCGGCGGCCTCATGAGCCTCATCCCTCCCGGCTACCCCCTACCGGGTCGCCAAACATGGGGGGCTGCGGGAGCGGGTGAGGCGTCTGTTACGACCGGGGCGTGTCGCGCAGGCGCTCGACGGGGTGCGGGCCGTCGGTGACGACGCGGTACTCGTCGCCGAACTTGTCGCGGTGCTCGTCGATGACGCGCTCCTGCGGCGGGCGCTCGGCGTTGATCTTGTCCTGCATCCGCTCGAACCGCTCGTGCGTCTCCTGGACGTAGCCGGTGCCGAGGGTGGTGCAGTCGATCTGCGTCCCGAGCAGGTGCCGGACGAGCTGCTTGTTGGGTTCGAAGGTGACCGGTTCGGGCAGCGCGGGCGCCAGGACGCTCTCGGGGTCGCGGCCGTCGTGGCGGCGCATCAGGTCGCAGGCGATCCGCAGGTGCTCCAGCTCCATGTTCAGGTGCAGCTCCCAGATGCCCTTGACGCGCGGGTCGGTCTCGGTCTGCATGAACGAGTGGTACAGGTAGCACTCGTTGTACTCGTGGTTGACCAGCCGCTCCCACCAGGACTCGCCCGGGTCGACCAGTGACTCGTAGTGGGTGACGTGCTCCTCCTCCACCAGCCCGATCTCCTGGTAGAGCTGGCGGGCGATCGGCTCCATGTACATGGGGCCGACGTTCATGTAGAAGTTCATCGTCTGCTGCTCGGCCGACATGATCGTCAGGGCGTGCAGCTTGGACAGCGGCGCGGCGGCGGCCCTGTCGTAGGGCTCGCGGACGTTGTCCATCGGGTCGCGGTGCTGCAGGTATCCCGGCCGCCCCGGCATGACCTCGGTCAGTTGGTCGACGATCTTCTCGGCCTTGCGGTGCTCGATGATCTCGTACAGGTTGGCGTACCGGTACAGGTGGTCGAAGTCCTCCAGCAGGCCGAACTCGTACGCCTGCTTGAGGTAGGGGTCGGGCTCCATCCGGGCGACCCAGCCGGTCAGGTCGACCGCGACCTGCTCGTAGCTGATGGTGGTCTCCAGGATCGACGCCTGGCCGGGCAGCAGCCAGTTGACGACCTTCTGCTGCTGCGCCTCGATGTAGCGGACGCGGGCGAGCTGCTGCTTGACGTCCAGGTTCGGGCAGACGCGGGCGAAGTGGTGGCTGAACATGATCGCCTCCACCTCGATGCCGTTCATCGTGATGATGCGGCACTTGGTGTAGGGATCGGACTCGTCGGGGTCGATGGGGGCGACGTCCAGCTGCGCCCAGTTGCGCAACTGGTCCTCCAGCGGGATACCGCGGTGTTCGAGCGGGTTGAAGGCCACCGAGGTCCACCCTTCGTGTGAGAGCCGATCAGGACGATGCTTGCTGCGCCTACCCGGGCGGGGCCGTTCTGCACGCGCGCCGCGATCCGATTGCACGATCTTTGCCGGCGGGCCGGCGGCGCGGTCCGGTCCCGCCGCGCTTAACCCCGCCGACCCCGGGTACGGACGCCGCGTCGCTCACCGCGGGCCTCCGACCTGCGGTGCAACGTCCAGACGCACATCCACATGAGGGACGAGTCCATGCAGACCACACCGACCGACGCGCAGGCCACCGAGGACGTCATCGACCTGCTGCGCGCCCAGCACGCCCGGATCCGCGACCTGTTCGACGAGGTGCTGCACTCCGACGGCCAGGAGCGCAAGGAGTCCTTCCGGCAACTGGTGCGGCTGCTCGCGATCCACGAGACCGCCGAGGAGGAGATCATCCACCCGGTCGCGCGCCGGCTGCCGGGCGGCGGCGGCATCGTCGACGACCGGCTGGCCGAGGAGCGCGAGGCCAAGGAGCTGCTGGCGGAGCTGGACGGCATGGACATCGAGGACCCGCGGTTCCTCAAGTCCCTCGACAGGCTCCGCATGGACGTGCTCACCCACGCCCGCGCCGAGGAGCGCTACGAGTTCGACCGGATCCGCGACCAGTTCAGCCCCACCCAGCTCAGGGGCTTCGCCGCCGCCGTCCGCGCGGCCCAGGCCACCGCGCCGACCCGCCCGCACCCCGGCGTGGAGTCGGCGACCAAGAACATGCTGGCCGGCCCCATGGCCGCGGTCGTCGACCGCGTCCGCGACATGATCCGCAACGCCCGCGACAACGGCTGACCGCGCGCGAGCCGTCCGCCGGCTGAGGAGGACCGATGCCTGACGTGTTCGAGGTGCTGGGCCGCGACCACACCGAGGTCAAGCGGATGCTGGACGACCTGGAGGCCGGGCCCACCGCGGCGACCGGCGCGAACGAGGCCGCGCTGGCCCGGCGCCGCACCCTGCTGCAGAAGCTCATCACCGCGGAGTCCATGCACGAGGCGGTCGAGGAGGAGTACTTCTGGCCCACCGTCCGCGAGCACGTCCCGGAGGGGGACGCGCTCGCCGACCACGCGATCGCGCAGGAGCAGGCCGCCAAACAGGAACTCGACGACCTCATCGCCGCGCATCCGCTGCAGGACCGCTTCGAGGGGCTGCTGTCGGACTTCATCGCCGGTGCCCGCGAGCACATTGCGTTCGAGGAGGAGCGGGTGTGGCCGCGCCTGCGCGGGGTCATCACCGCCGAGCAGGCGAACGAGCTCGGCGGCAGGCTCCGGTCGGCGAAGAGGTTCGCGCCGACACGCCCGCACTCCAACACCCCTCCCAAGCCGGGCCTCCTGAAGGCGACCGGCCCGGTGGTCGGCGTCGCCGACCGGATGCTCGACCGGATGACCGGCCGCGACCGGGGCTGACCCGGCGCCGGGGCCGCGGTGGCGCCGGCGCCGGAGACGGTGAGCGACGCCCCGGATCCCCATCGCTCACCGCTCTCGTCGCGGATCAGGCGTCCGGCGGCGTTCGCGCGCCGGTCGCCCGCGATCGGAGAAGGTCCGCCACGTCGGCGAGGCCCGTCTCTATCCGGCCGTACACGCGGGGGTTGAGCAGCGTGACGCCGTCGAAGTCCCCCGAGGACGCGAAGACCGCCACCGGTACGGTCAGCGCCTGGAAGAAGGCGAAGAGCGGCCGCATGGCGTGCTCCAGGACGAGCGCGTGGTGGTCGCCTCCGCCGGTCGCCGCCAGCAGGACCGGCTTGTTGGCGAGCGCGTACTGGTCGACGAGATCGAAGAAGTGCTTGAACATGCCGGGATAGGAGCCCCGGTACACCGGCGCCGCCGCGATCAGGAGGTCGGCTCGTTCGGCGAGCCCGAACGCGGCCTCCACCTCCGGCGTGACGTCGTCGCGCTCGATCGCCCCGGTGAAGCCCGGCCCCAGGCGGTACACGTCGACCTGGGACGTCTCGATGGGGAGCATCCCCTTCAGCGTGTCGAGGACGGCGGCGACGAGACCCATGGTCTTCGACCGTTCGTTCGGGCTGCCGTTGACGACCACGACTCGCAGCGCTGCGCCCGCGGCGCCTGCGGCGTTCGCGGCGTTCGCGGCGTTCGCGTCCGGGTCCGTGCCGAGCAGGGCGGTCATGCGGCCTCACCCTTCCCACCGCGCTCCGGCCGGCCGGAGGGGCCGGCGGCCTTCCTCTCGCGGGCGGCGACCTCGCGGCGCACGACGGGCGCCACCTCCGCGCCGAGCCGCTCGATCGCTTCGAGGTGCTCCTTCTGCGGCATCCCGCCGAAGCCCATCTGGATGACGGCCCGGTTCAGGCCGTACAGCTCGTGGTAGGCGAGCAGCTTGTCGACGACCTCCTGCGGGCTGCCGACCAGCAGCCCGGCGCCGGGCGCCGCCTGCGCGTCGAACGCGGCCCGGGGGAGCAGGAGTCCCCGGCCCCGCTGGTGGTTGTTCTCCATCATGCCCTTCGCGAAGTACGGGTACATCGCGTCCCTCGCCTGCCGGCTGGTGCGTCCCACGTAGCCGTGGACGTTGATGCTGATCGGAAGCGCGCGGGCGTCGTGCCCCGCCTCCTCGGCGGCCGCGCGGTAGAGCTCGACCGTCCGCTCGTGGTGGGTCAGCGGGCCCAGCAGCAGGGCCAGCGCCATCGGCAGGCCGAGCCTGCCGGTGCTGATCGCGGACGCCGGCGACCCGCCGACGCCCACCCAGATCGGAAGGGTGCCGCCGTCGGCGCGGGGCGCGATGTCGGCGTCGACCAGCGGGGCGCGGAAGCGCCCCTGCCAGGTGAGCGGGTTCCGCTCCCGGATCCGGAGCAGCAGGTCGAGCTTCTCGCGGAAGAGGTCCCCGTAGTCCCGCAGGTCGTAGCCGAACAGCGGGAAGGACTCGGTGTAGGAGCCGCGGCCCGCGATGATCTCGGCCCGGCCGTGCGACAGCAGGTCGATCGTCGCGAACTGCTCCCAGACCCGGACCGGGTCCTCCGAGCCGAGCACGGTGACCGCGCTCGTCAGCCGGATGCGCTCGGTCGCCTCCGCCGCGGCCGCCAGCAGGATCGCCGGCGCCGACCCGACGAAGTCGGAGCGGTGGTGCTCGCCGACGCCGAACACGTCGAGGCCCGCCTCGTCGGCGACCTTCGCCTGCTCGATCGTCTCGCGCACGCGCCGCCGGGGCGACGGCGCCCGCCCCGTGGCGGGGTCCTCCGTGACCTCGCCGAAGGTCATGATCCCGATCTCGAACGTCATCGCCGTCTCCTCTCCACCGGCGGGCCCGTCCCGCGACGCCCCGAATAAGTTATCTGCACAGGCAAATATTCCGGGACGCGGAGCCGCCGCCGCGCGGGACGGAGGGACGGCCTCGGCGCACCGGGCGTCCGCGGGACGCCCGGGCCGGTCAGCGGGGACTACCGCGGTTCGGCGGCGAGCCGCTTCCAGACGCGGGCGAGGTGGCGGAGGTCGTCCTCGTCGAGCCGGTCGAAGAAGAGCCTGCGGAGGTCGCCGTACTGCTGCCGCCAGGCCTCGCGCAGCAGGGCGCGGCCCTCGTCCGTCAGGGTGACCTCGAAACCGCGGCCGTCGGCGGCGGAGCGGCGCCGCTCGATGAGGCCGCGCCGCTCCAGGCGGTCGGCGAGGCGGGTGAACCCGCCGGAGGACATCAGCCGGCGCTCGGCCAGCTCGGACATCCGCATGCCCTGAGGGCCGGCCTCGCCGACCAGGGCGAGCACGCTGTACTCGGACATGCTGACGTTCAGGGGCGCGAGCCCCTCCTGGATCGAACGCCAGATCCGGTCATGGGTGATCAGGAAGCCCCGCCAGGCCTCGTCCTCCAGAGGGCGCAGCCTCTCAGTCGCCATGGCGGCACTGTACCGGCGTGCGGAAACGCGGCGGGGCCGGCCTCCGGCCACGTCGCGCGGAGGACGTGGCCGGAGGGTCCGGTCAGTAGTTGGGGTTGTTGGTCGTCGGGATCTGGATGCTGATCGGGTAGTTCGCGCCGGACAGCACCAGCAGGACGCCCTGCCGGATGATCTCGTCGAACACCCAGTAGAACTCCCGCAGCTCCTTCGGCGCCTTGGTGATGTCGAGGACGCCCTCGCGGACGGCGACGAACGGCGGCCAGAGGTTCTCGAACACCGGGTCCCACACCGGCTCCCGCGGGATCTTCAGCCAGCCGGCGATCTCGTCGCCGAGCACGTAGCGGGTGAGCGCGCCGAGGATGTGCTTGGTGAGGATGCCGCCGTCGATGAACGCGGCGAGGTTCAGCAGCATGTCGGCGAGCTTGATGCCCTCGTCGGTGGGCGCGAGGATCGGGTCGAGGACCTGGGCGGCCTGGGAGTTCGCCTCGTCCCACGACTTCGGGATGTACTCGTCCCTGATGCCGAGCATGTGCGCGGCGAGCTGCCAGGAGTGCAGGAAGGCCGCGGACTCGTCGTCGGGGACCGCCACCTTCCACTTGGCGAACTGCTTCATGACCGTCGTCGGCAGGCTGTGCCAGGTGACCATCATGTCGGCCTGGCTGATCGGGATCTTCTCGTCGGCGACCTTGGTCCAGTAGGCGGACTTGGGCAGCAGGTTGCGCACGCCCGCGTGGGCCAGCCGCGTCTTGACGCAGGTCACGATCATCTCGCCGTCGGGCTGGAAGGCCTTCTCGGTGCCGATGTCGTAGCCGAGCTTGGCGGTCTTGGTGATGCGGTCGCGCATGTCCGCGCCGCCCTTGGAGTAGTAGACCGCGCGCGCCTCGTGGGGGATGGCCGTGCTCATCATCCCGCTGGCGAACCCGTAGGTGACGCCGAGGTAGAGGCCGCGCTTCTGGTTGAACTCGAACGCCTTCGCGAGCTTGCCCTGGTCGGTCCACGAGGGCAGCTGCCGGGCACGCTCCAGGAAGTCGCGCAGATCCGCGGGCAGCCCGCTCGGCAGCGCCTGCCCGTTCTTCGTCCAGGTCTTGAGCAGGTCGTTGACCTTGGGCACGTCGCCGCGTTCGAGCAGCGAGGCCACCAGGTGGTCGGCCTCCTCGTCCCACACCCACTTCGGGTCGGCGCCCTCGCCGCGGCCGACCACCGAGCCCTTGGGCGACCACGTCCACAGTGAGTTCGCTCGCGCGGGTGTCGCGACGGTCAGCGCGCCGAGCGCGCCGAGCGTTCCGCCGGCCATCAGCACGCTGCGCCTGCTGGGTTTCTCCATGCCTTCGCTCCTCCTCGGGGGCCAGACACCTTCCTGACACGCGGTGACGCATCGTCGCGGCCCGCCTTCGGCACGCGGGAAGCCGGTGGCCCGCCGCGGGGGCGTGCGAAGCGCGGTCCGGTCGGCCGCCGCGGCAAGGGACACATCCTGGTTTCCGGTGAGCCACCCGGAACACTAGACCGTTATTGGCGTCCCGCCAATAGTTGTTGGCGAGATGGCTGCGAGAGGGCCGGGGAACGGCCGCGGGGCGCGGGCTTCCGGCGGGGGCGTCAGTGGGATCGCTTGTACTGCGTGAGGAGCGCTTCGAGGCTGCTCACCATGAAGGTGTAGTACTCGTGCATCCGGCGGAGGCGTTCGCGCTGGCGTTCGGGCAGGCCGGTGCTGCGCGCGTGGGCGCTCTCGGCGAGTGCCAGTAGCTCGGCCGTCGCGTCCAGCTGGTGCTGGAGGCAGCCCGCCCAGGCGTCGTCGCGCCATTCGTAGACGTAATGGCGCGAGCCGGGCTGCTTGAACCTCCGGACGGTGCCGTTCTCGACCAGCAGGCGCGTCATCTCCGACATCGAGCCCTTGCTGGCGTCCAGTGCCGCCTGCAGTTCCGCCATGGTCATGGGGGCCTCGCCGAGCATCAGGACGGCCGCGGTGCGCCCGGCCATCGGGGGCCATCCCATCGCGCGGCCGATGCGCAGGCCGAAGTCGTCGATCAGGGCGTTCGCGTCGGCGGGGCCATCGTCGCGGGCGGGGCTCGACACGGCCGGGACTCCCATCGATCAGAAGAAAATGAAAGTTCACTCTTGACTGAACTTTCCCCGAGGAGGCAGTCTACCGGCCAGCAGCGGTCCGGACATCGGCGGATCCGCGCTCCCGAGCCGAACGCAGGAGGTTCGCCGTGACGGACACGGGCTGGGACGTCATCGTCGTGGGGGCGGGGTCCGCGGGCGCGGCCCTCGCCGCCCGCTCGGCCGAGCGCGGCAAGCGCGTCCTGCTCCTGGAGGCCGGGCCCGACTACAGGCCGGCGCAGATGCACGAAGCCTGGCGCTCGCCGAACCCGGCGCGCGCGCTGATGGACCCGGAAGCCGTCGCCGGCCTGGTGTGGGACGGCGTCACCTCGTCCCGGACGGACCGGCAGCCGCAGGCGCCCTACTGGCGCGGCCGCGGCGCGGGCGGCAGCTCGTCGATCAACGGGCAGATCGCGATCCGCCCGCCGATGGAGGACTTCGCGGACTGGGCCGCCGCCGGATGCGCCGGCTGGTCGCCCGAGGACGTCCTGCCGTACTTCGCCCGGCTGGAGGACGACGAGGAGTTCGGCGACGAGCCCTACCACGGGCGCGGCGGCCCGACCCCGATCTTCCGGACGCCGCGGGAGCGGTGGGGCGGCGTGGACGGCGCGCTGGCCGCGGCGGCGCGGGCCGCCGGGCACGCCTGGGCGCCGGACGTGAACGCGCCCGGCGCGGCCGGTGTCTCGCCGTACCCGATCAACTCGCGGGACGGGCGCCGCGTCACCGTCAACGACGGCTACCTCGAACCGGCCCGGTCGCTGCCCGGGCTCACCGTCCGCGGCGACGCCCTGGTCGACCGGGTCCTGTTCGACGGCGGCCGGGCCGTCGGCGTCCGCGTCCTCACCGCCGGCACGGCGGCGACCGAGTACGCCGGCGAGATCGTGCTCAGCGCCGGGGTGATCCATTCGCCCGCGATCCTGCTCCGGTCGGGGATCGGCCCGGCCGCGGACCTGCGCCGCCTCGGCATCGAGGTGCGGGCGGACCTCCCCGTCGGGCGCGGGATGCAGGACCACCCGATGGTCGTCGTCGCGCTGCCGCTGACCGCCGAGGCCGCGGTCAGGACGGCCGACGACCGCCACACCAACGTCTGCGTCCGCTACAGCAGCGGCGCCCCCGGGCTCGTCCACGACATGATGTTCGTGTCGCTGAACATGAACGTGCTGGCCATGGAGAGCGCCGACACCAGGTTCCCGATGGGCGGCTTCGGCGTGTGGCTCAACCAGAACCACTCGCGCGGCGCGCTGACCCTGACGTCCGCCGACCCCCGGGTCCAGCCCGAGGTGCGGGAGCGGATGCTGTCGGACGAGCGCGACCTGGCGCGCCTGCGCGACGGCGTCCGCGCCCTGGTCGAGCTGGCGCGCGGCCCCGAGGCCGCCGCCGTCGTCGCCGGGTCGGTCGAGGCCGCCAACGCCCGCCTGTTCGAGTCCTGGACGACGACGCGGCGCTCGGCGACCACCTGCTGGCCACCGCGGTGGACGCCCAGCACGGCACCAGCACCTGCCGGATGGGGGCGGCGGGCGACGACTCCGCGGTGGTGGACCCGTCCTGCCGCGTCCGCGGGTTCGAAGGGCTGCGCGTGGTGGACGCCTCGGTCTTCCCGTCCGTCCCGCGGGCCAACACCAACCTGGCATCGATCATGGTCGGCGAGCTCATGGCCGACCGCCTCGCCTGACCCCCGGACGCAACGGACCCGGCAAGGAGCACCGTCCAGTGAAGACTCTGCAGAACCTCATCGGCGGACGCCCGGCGGACACCCGCGGCGACACCTTCCACGAGGTGGTCGACCCGGCGACCGGGGAGGCCGTCGCCCGCTGCCCCAGCGGCTCGCCGGAGGACGTCCGCCTGGCCGTGGACGCCGCCGCCGAGGCGGGGCCGGCCTGGGCGGCGCTGCCCGTCGCCGAGCGGGTGGCGCGGCTGACCCGGTGGGCGGACGCGGTGGCCGGGCACGCCGCCGAGCTCGCCGAGATCGAATGCCGCGAGATGGGCAAGCCGGTCGCCCTCGGCACGGCCTTCATCGGCGGCGCGGCGCTCGCGTTCAAGGCCGCCGTGGCCGAGGCCCTCGACTACCCCTTCGAGGAGACGGTCGCCGGGCCGGACGGCGGGACCACCGCCATCCTGCGCACCCCGGTCGGTGTCGCCGCGGTCATCGTCCCGTGGAACTTCCCGGTGCCGATGACGCTCGGCGCGATCGGCCCGCTGCTCGCCGCGGGGAACACCGTCGTGCTCAAGCCGTCCGAGCGGTCCCCGATGTCGGCGGTGCGGCTGCTCGAACTGGCGGACCTGCCGCCCGGCGCGGTGAACCTCGTCCACGGCGACTCCCGGGCGGGCGTGCCGCTGGTCGCGGACGAGCGGGTCGGGCTCGTCCACTTCACCGGCTCCGTCGAGGCGGGCCGCCAGGTCGGCGCGGAGACCGCCGGGCGGCTGACCCGCGCGATCCTCGAACTCGGCGGGAAGGACCCCGTGGTCGTCGACGCCGGCGTGGACCCGGTCGCCACCGCCGCGGCCGTCGCGTTCGGCGCGTTCGCCAACTCGGGCCAGATCTGCACGTCGATGGAGCGCATCTACGTGCACCAGGACGTCGCCGAGGCGTTCGTCGACGCGCTCGTGGACGCGGCCCGGACCTACACCCTCGGCGACGGCCGCGACGAGTCGACGGTCCTCGGCCCGCTCGTGGACCAGCGGCAGCGCGCCATCGTCGAACGGCACGTCGCCGACGCCGTCGAGCGCGGCGCGAAGGTCCGCATCGGCGGCGAGACGCCCGAGGGAAGGGGCTTCTTCTACCCGGCGACCGTGCTCACGGACGTGGACGACTCCATGCTCGTGATGACCGAGGAGACCTTCGGGCCCCTCGCCCCGGTCGCGGTCGTCCCGTCCTTCGAGGAGGGCCTGGCCAGGGCGGCCAGGACGCGCTTCGGCCTCGCCGCCACCGTCTACACCGACGACCCCGCGCACATGGCCGCCGCCCGCGCGATCCCGGCCGGGGTCGTCTGGGTGAACCGGTGGCAGGGCGGCGGCCCCGAGCGGCTGTACGAGCCGGCGGGCGACAGCGGCATGGGCGCGACCGGGTCCAGGGCCGCCTACGACGCCGCCACCCGTCCCGTCTCGATCCACACCGCCCCCGCGCCCGCCGGGCCGGCGGACGAGAGTTCGCATTGATGATGCCGTGGCCCCCTGCTTAGCTGGAGCCATGATCGGAATGCGCGACTTCGACGAGGCCGACGCCCCCGCGCTGGTCTCGTGGGTCGACGGCCCGGCCGCCCTGGTGATGTGGTCGGGCCCCACCGGGTTCACGTGGCCGCTCGACCGCGCGCAGCTCGCCCGGTACGCGGCCAAGGCCGGTCCGGGGCTCCGGATCTGGACGTTCATCGACGAGGAGCACCCCGCCGAGGCGGTCGCGCACGCGTCGCTGACCGTCGACCCGCAGGGCCGGACGGCCCGGCTCGGACGCGTCCTGGTCGACCCCGCCCAGCGCGGCCGCGGCATCGGGGCCGCGCTGGTCGGAGCCGTCCAGCGGGTGGCGTTCGACGACATGGGCGTGCACAGGCTCGGCCTGGGGGTCTTCGCCCACAACGGCACGGCCATCGCCCTCTACGAGCGGCTGGGGTTCGTCCGGGAGGGGCTGTCCCGGGAGGTCGTCGAGGTGGACGGCGCCTGGTGGTCGTCCATCGAGATGTCGATGCTCGACCGCGAATGGCACGGCCGCGGCCCCGGCGCGACTACGTCGACGCCCGGGCGCTGACGCGGGTCGTGAGCCACTGGTCGATCTCGTCGCGCACGGCGATCAGGTCGTAGGTGCGCTGGTCGACGTTGTCGGCGCGCAGCTCGAACACCGGGATGCCGGCGCGTTCGAGCGTCTCGGTGATGAACCAGCCGCTGCGGGCGTCCTCGCCGACCAGGTGCACGACGCCGTCGACCTGGTGCAGGCGGGCCTCCTTGAGGTACCACTCCGTCGACCACGGCGGCCGGTAGAGCTGGTCGGAGAAGGCGGCGAAACGGGCGGCGAGGGCGCGCATCGGGTCGTCGCCGTAGCGGATGTAGCCGTCGGCGGCGATCGCCAGGTACATCGACCAGACGAACACCGCGCCGTGGCGTTCCTCGAAGTGGCGGTAGAAGTCCATGTCGTACCAGAGGCCGCGGCCGATCCACATCAGCCGGAGGCGCTCGCCGGGGCAGGCGGCCTCGCCGGCCGCGACGCGTTCGGCGACCTCGTCGTGGAAGCGCTTGGCCGCGTCGCGGGCCCAGACGGTGCCGCGGTGCCATTGCGGGATCATGACGCTGGAGATGCTGTCGTCCACGCGCAGCGGGACGGGGCGCGTGCGGGCGATGAGGTCGCGGGTGCGCCGGTTCCATTCCTCCTGCTCGTTGACCAGCGCCATCACCTCGCGGAACCGTGACTCGCGGAAAACGCGGCCGGTGGTGGTCTCCAGGAAGCGCACCAGCCCCTCCAGTTCGGAGACCATCAGGTCGAGGCGGGGGGCGCCGAGCGCGGCCTCCCACTGCCCGGGCATGAGGTCCCACCAGTTGACCGGGACGGTGTCGGCGGCGGCGCTCTCCAGCGGGTAGTACGCGACGCCGTCCTGCTCCTCCCAGATGTCGAAGAGCTTGCGGGAGGCGTCGCCGGTGGTCTCCCCGAGGACGATCGTGGGGCGCGGCAGCCCGCCCCACGGCGGGTCGGGGACCTCCGCGAACGCGGACGCCAGGGACGTGGCGCTGTACTGCTCGGAGTAGTCGGGGTAGCCGTGCTCGCGGAGGGTCCGCAGGTACTCGCCCGTGCGCTGCTTGGCGGCGACGACGGACGCCCACCACTGGTTCACCACGTACGGGATGCCCATCGTCCGGAAGATCTCCTGCGGGGCGTCGGCGTTGACCAGGGCGAAGGGCTCGCCGCCGGCGACGGCCTCGCGGAGTCCGGCGAACCATTCCCGCTGGTGGCGGGTGGCCTCCTCGGAGGAGGTCAGGAGCTTGTTCCGCCGGGCCATCAGAGGGCCTCTCCCTTCGGGCGGGCGGCGCCGAGGGCGCCGGTGATGAGGGGCAGGGCGTCGTCGCCGAGTTCGCCGTAGCGGCGGTGTTCGAGGATCACCGCGGGCACGCCCGCCGCCCGGCGCTGGGCCGGGAAGTCCCAGGCGGGCGCCTCGTCCATGGCGCGCACGTAGGAGACGAGCAGGTCGGGACGCGACCGCTCGGCGATGGCGGCGGTCTGGCGGGCGCGGACCTGGATCGACGACCGCGCGGAGGTCGGTCCCCGGTACTGGTACCGCTCGGCGAGCGCGTCGAGGGTGGGCGCGCCGACGAGGGGGTCGGCGAGCGCGTCGCCCCAGTCGTGGTCGTCGGCGACGATCACATGGCCGGCGTCCTCGATCGCCCTGTACACCGCGGGACCGTCGTGGGCGCTGCCGGTGAGGTAGATCCGCCGTCCGTCGTGGCGGGGGAGGTCGGCCTCGGCGCGCAGCAGCCGGTCGAGGAGCCCCGCGTGGTCGCCGGCCGGGAGCGCGGCGCCGGCGCCGATCGCGATCAGCGCCTCCTCGCCGCGCAGCGCGGGGCGGTCGGCGGTGCGCAGCCGCCGCAGCGCGCGCATCAGCCGCCGGGCCTCGTCGTGCTGCCGGACGGCCTCGGAGAGGTCGTCCTCCCCGATGCGCCGTCCCGACCAGCGTTCGAGCAGTTCCTTGGTCTCCGCGAGCCGGACGCGGTTGTAGCGGGTGGTGGTGCGGTGCGGCAGGTGCAGGATGTCGACGAGGTGCGTGCGCGGCAGAGCGGGCTCGACGCCGAGCCGCTGCAGTTCGCGGACGGTGTAGAACAGGCGCAGGGAGCCCGCGCAGTCGTTGGAGACCAGCAGCAGGTCGAGGTCCGGCTCGCCCCGCAGCAGCCCGGCCAGGATGGAGCGGGACGCGGGGTCCAGGCCGGTGCCGAGGTAGTGGTCGGCGAGGGCGCGGTCGCGGCCGGGGTCGCCGGCGAGCCGCACCGGCAGCGCGCCGGCGGCGGTGACGAGCTCTACGGGGACGTCGGCGCCCACGCACCCGACGACGGGCGCGCCGGTCGCCCGCCACCGCCGGATCGCGGCGGCGCGGTCGTCGTAGGCGTCGCGCAGTTCCTTGAGCGCGGCGGGCACGGCGCTCACAGCACGCCCTCGTCGGCGAGCGCGGCCAGGCGCCCGGCGGAGTAGCCGAGCAGCCCGCCGAGCACCTCCTCGTTGTGCTGGCCGAGATGGGGCGCCGGACGGTCGAGGCCGGCGCCGGAGACGGAGAACGTGATCGGGATGCCCGGGCCGAGCAGGCCGGTCGGGCCGTGGTCGGGGTGGACGAGCTCGACGACCTCGCGGCGGGCGAGGACGGACGCGTCCCGGACGGCCTCGGCCGGTTCGCGCACCTCGGCGGCCGGCACGCCGTGGTCGGCGAGCCGCTTGACCACCTCCGCCCGGGCCAGCCCGGACGTCCAGGACCGGATCATGTCGTGCAGGTCCGCGGCGTTGCGGACGCGCCGGTCGCGGGTGGCGAAGCGGTCGTCGCCGGCCAGGTCGGCACGGTCCATCGCGGCGAAGACCCCGCGGGCGAACGCGTCGGTCGGGCCGCACAGGGCGATCCAGCCGTCGGACGCCGGGAACACGCCGAACGGCGCGAGCCGCGGCACCGTCGCCCCGGTGCGGGCCGGCAGCCCCATCGCCTCGAAGGCGTCGAACGGCTCGCACGCCAGCAGGGAGGTGAGCGCGCCGAGCATCGACACGTCGACGTGCTGGCCCTCGCCGGTGCGGTCGGCGTGCAGGACGGCGGCGAGGGTGCCGACGACCGCGTAGAGCGGGGCGAGCAGGTCGCCGACGGGCAGGCCGAACCGCACCGGCGGGTCGCCCGGCTCACCGGCCGTCATCATCACGCCGCTCAGCGCCTGGATGATGGTGTCCATCGCCTTGCCCGTCCCGGACCCGCCGCCCTGGGCGCCGAACCCGCTGATCGAGGTGTAGACGATCCGGGGGTTGGCGTCCCGCGCGGCCCGGTAGCCGACGCCGAGCCGGTCGGCGGTGCCGGCGGCGTAGTTCTCGACCACCACGTCGGCGTGCCGGACCAGGTCGGCGAAGACCTCGCGGCCCCGCGGCTTCTTGAGGTCGAGGGTGATGCTCTTCTTGTTGCGGCCGCGGGTCAGCATCGACACCGACATGTCCCGGGCGTCGCCGCGTTCGGCGGCCGGTCCGTCCGCGCGGGCGTAGGGGGAGTTCCCGCGCGAGGCGTCCCCGCCGGCCGCCGGGTTCTCGATCTTGATGACGGTCGCGCCGAGGCCGGCCAGCAGCAGGGTGGCGTAGGGGCCGGCGAGCGCGGTCGTCAGGTCCAGGACGGTCCTGCCGTCCAGCGGTCGTGCCGTCATCGTGCGCTCCCGTCCACGCCGGTCAGTTCGATCTCGGTGTCGCCGCGCCACCGCGTCGCGGTGTCGAGTCCGGCGCGGCGTCCGATGTCGGCGATGTAGCCGGCGACGTCCTCGCCGCCTTCGCCGCGCCGGCGCGGCACGGGACGTCCGCGGTCGTCGATCCGGCAGGGCACGTAGCCCGCGCCGGTGATGCCGGACGCGCCGAAGCGCAGCGTGGCGATGGCGGTGTTCCGGCTCTCCGGATGGAACGGGTAGTACGGCATGTCCGGGTCGGGCGCGAAACCGTAGAGCTCGACGCGGCGGCGCGCCCAGGCCTCGATCTCGGCGCTGTCGCCGCCGGTCGGGGTGAGGGCGCGGGTGACGGTGACGAAGTTGCCGAGGCCGTGGTAGACGGGGCGGCCGCGGTACACCTCGATGCCGCGCATGATGTGCGCGTGGTGGCCGACGACCGCGTCCGCGCCCGCGTCGATCGCGGCGTGCGCGACCGGCCGCTCGTACATGGCGATCGCCGCCGGGGTGTGGCCCACGCCCTTGTGGAAGGCGACCAGGACGGCGTCGGCCTCGGCGCGTGCGGCCCGCACGTCGTCGGCGAGGCGGTCCAGGTCGTCGGGCTCGGCGAAGGTGTAGACGCGCGGCGGCCCGCCGGGGCTCGCGTGGTCGAGCTCGTAGTGGGTCATGACGTGGACGTAGGCGCACCCGGCCTTGGTGGACGTCGCCCACGACTCGCGAGGGCCGACGCAGTTGTAGCTGAGCACGGCCAGCCGCACCCCGCCGCGTTCGACGACGGCCGGGCGGCGGGCCGCCGGCAGGTTCGGGCCCGCTCCGGTGGTGGCCAGCCCGTTGGCCTCCAGGTGCCGGATCGTGTCGGCGATGCCGGTCGCGCCGGCGTCGTAGATGTGGTTGCCCGCGAGGGTCGCGACGCCGAACCCCGCGCCGGGCAGCGCCGCCAGGGCGGCGGGGTCGGCGGGCGGGGCGGGCACGTCGGTGCTGGTCCGCTCGGTGGAGTCCGAGTGCGGGACCTCGATGTGGGCGACCGCGACGTCCGCGCCCAGCAGGGTCTCGCGCGCCGGGTCGAAGAACGAGGCGGGGCCGGGCTCGTCGAGGATGACGTCGCCGACGGCCATGACGGTGATCTCCGCGCTCATGCGCCGGCCCCGGTCGAGGTCCCGGCCCCTGCTGCGTACGGTGCGGCGGTCAAGGGCTCGGCGACGCCGTTCAACTCGTCCACGAACACGCGCACCTCCCGGACGAGCCGCTCCGGGCTCTCGGTGCCGATGAAATGGCCCTCGTCCTCGAACAGCACGGCCTTGGCGCCCGGCACCGAGCGCGCGGCGCGCAGCGCCGACTCGGGCGAGATGACCCCGTCGCGCATCGCCGCGAGGATCAGCACGGGGACGCGGATGCCGCGCAGCACCTCCGCCAGGTCCTCGTCGGTCCGCGCGTCCGGGAACGGCTTGCCCTGGTTGATGAGGGTCTCCCGCTCCGGCTGGGCGAGATACTGCTCGACCCGGCGGGCGATCTGCTCCTCCCGCTTCGCGCGGCGTACCGGGTCGCCGGTCGGCCCGTACATGATCCGGAGCTGCTCGGCGACGACCCCGGGGGAGCGGCGGTTCTCGATCATCCGGCGGCGCCCGGCGGACGACGCGGTGCCGCCGTCGCGGTCGTGCGGGGTGCCGACCACCGAGATCAGCGCCTTCAACCGCTCGGGCCGGCGGGCCGCCAGGTGCCAGCCGATCCCGCCGCCGTGGGAGATCCCGGTGTAGATGAACCGGTCGACTCCGAGCCGGTCGGCGAAGGCGCGGACGTCGTCGGCCCACTGGTCGAGCCAGCCCTGCGCGGGCGGCTCGTCGGGGTGGCTGGACCGGCCGTAGCCGCGGGCCTGGATCGTGTACACGTGGTAGCCGGTGGGCGGCGCGGCCAGGCAGGCCGGGTACGCGCCCGGGTCGAACGCCATCGCGCACGACAGGACGACCTCGTCTCCGTCGCCGTACTCGTCGTAGTACAGCTCGGCGTCCGCTATCTGCATCAAAGGCATGGGGAGCCCTCCTCATCGTCGGGCCGGTGGTCCGGCGTCGACCGTGGTCCGGTGGGGGCGAGGAACAGCCGGATCTGCTCGATCAGCGGCTCCGGCTCCTCGTCCAGAAGCGTGGTGTGGCCGTGGTCCTGGAACAGGACGAGGCGGGCGCCGGGGACGGCGGCGGCCGCCCGCAGGTTGTCCTCGGGCCGGCAGAGCCGGTCCTGGATCCCGCCCGCGACCAGGACGGGGATGTCGATGGTGCGCAGCGCGTCCGCGACCTCGGCGTCGGTGCGCAGGTGGGGGAGGGCGACGCCGGCCCGCGGCAGGGCGCCCTGGGCGAGCGTTTCCAGGCCCTTCAGATAGGACTCGCGCGCTCTCTCGCGCCGCCGCAGCCGGACCGGATCGGACGTGGGCGGACGCATCGACGCGAAGACCTCCTCGGCCAGCCGCCGGTCGCGGACGGCGGCCCTGCGCTGCTCCCACCCGGACGGCGGCCGGGGCCCGCCGTCACGTCCGTGCGGTGCGCCGACGACCGAGATCAGCGCCCGGAGGCCTGGCGGGCGATCGAGCGCCAGGTGCCAGCCGACGACCGCGCCGTGCGACGCTCCGGCGTAGACGTAGTCCGTCTCGCCGAGGGCCTCGGCCACGCGGGCGACGTCCAGTGCCCACCGCCGGTACCAGCCGTCGCCCAGGTCCTCGTGCGGGTGCGACGTGCCGTCGGTCCCGCGCAGTTCCAGGGACAGCACGTTCCAGCCCGGGGTGGCGGCCAGCATCCGCAGCCACAGCGGACGGGACGGGCCGCCCGGTCCCTGGTGCGCCGCGATGACCGTCCGCGCGCCGTGGCCGAGCCGCGTCCAGCGCAGGTCGGCGCCGTCCACCCGCACCGCGCCCTCGGCGGCTCGCGCGTCCCCCGTCGCGCGCGTGTCTCCGGCCGGCGGCGGGCCGGCGGCCGCACGGCGGGTCATGGCGCCAGCTCCTTCATCAGCCGGTCCCGGACGCCCTCGGCCGCGCTGTCGACCGTCGAGACGATCCGCCCGAGCTTGAGGACGGCCACGCGGTCGGCGACCCGCAGGCTGAGGTCGACGTTCTGCTCCGCCATGAGCAGGGACGTGCCCCGCCGCTCCCGTTCGGCCCGCAGGACGTCGCCGACCGTGTCGACGACGCTGGGCTGCAGGCCGTCGCTGATCTCGTCGATGATCAGCAACCGCGGTTCGCGGAGCAGCGCCAGGGCGAGCACGAGCATCTTCTGCTCCCCGCCGGACAGCGTGCCGGCGGTCTGCCAGAGCCGCTTCTCCAGCACCGGGAAGTACGCGAGCACCTCCTCGCGCCGTTCCGCCTTGTGGCCGCGGCGGGCGTGCATCGTGGCCGCCTGCAGGTTCTCCGCGACGGTCAGGTCGGCGAACAGGTTCCCCTCCTGGGCGGCGTAGCCGACGCCGAGGCGCACGATCCGGTGCGGCGCGCGGCCGGTGATGTCGGCGCCGCCGACGCGGACCGCGCCGGCGGCCCGCCCGGCATGGCCCATGATCGCCTTGAGCAGCGTCGTCTTGCCCATGCCGTTGCGGCCGACGACCGCGAGCGCCTCGCCGGGGGCGACGTCGAACGTCACGCCGTGGATGACGGTCGCGGCGCCGTACCCGGCGTCGAGGTCCCGGACGTGCAGGTCGAGGGTCTCCGCGGTGGCCGCGCTCATCGGACCGCCGTCCCGAGGTAGGCGCTGCGCACGACCTCCGAGCCCCGGACGGTCTCGGGCGGGCCGTCCTCGATGACGCGGCCGCCGTGCAGCACCACGACGCGGTCGGAGACCCGGATGACGAAGTCGAGGTCGTGTTCGATGAGCACGACCGCGATCCCGATGTCGCGCAGGTGCTCCAGCACCCGGCCGATGTCGTGGCGCTCGTGGGCGGTCAGGCCGGCGGTGGGCTCGTCCAGGATGATCACGCGGGGCCGCGCCGCGACGGCCATCGCCACCTCCAGGCCCTGCCGCAGGCCGTGCGAGAGGTCGGACGACAGGGTGCCGGCCCGCCCGTCCAGCCCGGCGATCCGCACGATGTCGACCACGGCCGGGGCGACCTCGACGGTCGCGCTGCGCCGCCACGGCGAGGGCGGCGCGCCGCGCCGGTCGGCGAGCAGCAGCGCCTCGGCCACGGTGAGGCTGGCGAAGACCGACGGGATCTGGAACTTGCGCCCCACGCCCGCGCGGGCGATCCGGTGCGCCGCCGGGCGCTCGCCGAGCCGGTGCCCCGGCAGGAGGTACTCGACCTCGCCCTGCGCCCGCAGCCGCCGGTCGGTGACGACGCTGGTCAGCGTCGACTTGCCGGCGCCGTTGGGGCCGACGACGCACAGCAGCTCCCCGGCGACGACGTCGAGGGTGACGCCGTCCAGCACGCGCAGGGACCCGTAGCCGAACACCAGGTCGCGGATGCGGATCACCGGCCGCCTGCCGCCGGGTTCCCCGGCGGGACGGTCGGGCCGCGCGGGCGCGGCGGTGTCGGCGCGGGCGCGCGGCGGGTAGCGGCGGGGGGGCAGCCG
>NZ_JBEPCJ010000074.1:25301-54768 GCF_040299565.1 Spirillospora sp. NPDC000708 | reverse complement strand
GCTCCGGGATCGCCCCGTACAGGTAGGCGCCGACGAACCGGTGCCCGATGAGGACGAGGTCGCTGGCGACGAGCCGCCCGTCCCAGTGGTACCGCCGCCCGGCGATCTCGGTGGGCATCGGCCCCTCCGCCGGGAACGCCGGGGCCTGCGTCGCCGGGGTCAGCAGCAGGTCGAACCGGCCGAACGCCTCGGCGAGCGTCTCGACCAGCCGCGCGCGGGCCTCGTGCGCGTCCACCAGGGCGTCCGCGTCCAGGGCGCGGGCCGCGTCGCCGTAGCGGCGCACGGTCGGGTGGACGGACCCGAGCCGGTCGTCCGGCGCGTTCCGCAGCTCGGCGTGGACGTCCGGGACCGACAGCGTGCGGAACGCGGCCCCGCAGGACTCCAGCCGGAGCCCGGCGGGCACCTCCCGCGCGCCGGTGCCGGCGATGAACGCCTTCGCCGCGTCCTCGACGACCGCCGCGACCTCCGGGTCGCACGGCGCGCAGCCGAGGTCGGGCGACCACGCCACCCGCAGCCCCCGCAGGTCCTCGCGGTCCAGCGCCGTCTCGAACGGGACGGGCGGGGCGGGCAGCGACGCGCGGTCGTACTCGTCCGCCCCGCAGACGCAGTCGAGGAAGCGGGCGGTGTCGCGGACGGTGCGGGTGAGGACGCCGTAGTGGTCGTTCTCGGCGGTGCCGCGGTGCCGTGGCCCGCGCGGGACGCGCCCGTACGTCCCCTTGAACCCGACGAGCCCGCAGTAGGAGGCCGGGATGCGCAGCGAGCCCGCCCCGTCCGTTCCGGTCCCGAGCGGCACCATGCCGGACGCGACCGCCGCGGCCGACCCGCCGCTGGACCCGCCCGGCGTCAGCTCCGGCGCGTGCGGGTTGCGGGTGACGCCGTGCAGGACGGACGCGGTGAACGACGCCCGCCCGAACTCCGGCGACGCGGTGAGCCCCACCGGGACCGCCCCCGCCGCGACCGCCCGCGCGACGATCGTCGAGGTGCGGTCCGCGACGCGGTCCGCGTGCAGGACGCTGCCCATCGCGTACGGCCATCCGGCGACGGCGTGCAGCTCCTTCACCGCGAGCGGGACGCCCGCGAGCGGCCCGGGGTCCTCGCCGCGCGCCACCATCGCGTCGATCGCGGCGGCGCGGGCGGCCGCGCCGTCCGCGTCCACGTGGACGAACGCGCCGAGGTCCCCGTCCAGCCGGGCGATCCGGTCCAGCGCCGCCGCGACCGCCTCGCGCGCCGCGAGCGCGCCCGTCCGGACCAGTTCCGCGGTCTCCACCGCGTCGGTCCGCAGCGCGTCCCGCGCCGCGCTCACAGCGCCACCGCCGCGACCGCCGTGGCCACGACCAGGCCCGTCACCACCGGTACGAACAGCCGTCTGGCCAGGTCGATGACCGGCACGCCGGTGAGGCCCGCGACGACGATCAGCGACGACCAGATGACGAGCGTCCCGCCGCCGGTCCAGCTCGCGCCGTTCTGCGCGATCGCGGCGAGCGTGGCGGGGTCGGCGCCCGCCGCGTGCCCGAGCTCCCCGGCGAGCGAGCCGGTGAACGGCAGCCCCGGCCAGCCGTTGCCGTCCAGCCCGATCACCATGCCGACGAGCAGCATCGCGAACGAGGCGAACACCGGCACGTGCGGGATGTGGTCCTGGACGTGCCCGATCGCGTCCAGCAGCAGCGCGGGGCCCTTCGCGCCGTCCGGCATCCCGAGGATCTCGCCGGAGTAGTCCGACAGGCCCACGTAGACGAACCCGGCGATCGGGATGACGACGCCCATGGTCCGGAACGCGAACCCGATGCCGTCGGTGAAGTGGTCGGCGCAGCTCTGCAGCCAGTTCCGGCGGTCCGCGACGACCGCGACGGCGACCAGCGCGAGCGCCGCCGTCCCGCCGACGAGCGGCGCGCCCTGCCCGTCGTCGATGTCGGGGACGAGGGAGGTGAACCGGCCGAGGAGCATGACGGCGAGCAGCACGGCGAACGCCAGCGGCACCGCCACCGCCACGATCCGGGCCCGCGCGCCGGGCTTCGCGGGCTCGCCGTCAGGGCCGGCGGGGTTCGTCGCGGTCAGGGTCGCGGTCGCGCCGGCGGCGTCGCTCCCGCCGTCCCGGCCGTCCCCGCCGCCGGAGGCCGCCCTGCGGGCCTCGCCGTGCGTCTCGGCGCGGACGTCGCCGTCCCCGGCGGCGGCGAGGTCGAGGGTGGCGGCCGCCGCCACCACCGGGTCGAGCAGCTTGGTGCGGACGTCGCGCAGGTAGGACACGGCGAGCGCGACGACGCCCGCGATGAGCGAGATGATGAGCGCCCGGTCGGCGATCGCGCCCGCGGGCACGTGCGCGCCCTGCGCGGACAGCCCGGACGCGACGCCCATGATGTAGTCGGAGCTGAGCGCCATGCCCTGCCCGGTGATCGCGATCGCGATGGCGGCGGCGAGCGGCGGCAGCCCGACCCGGACCGCCGCCGGCAGCAGGATCGCCGCGATCAGCGGCAGCACCGGCGTCGGCCAGAACGACATCGACAGCAGGTAGGTGACGACGGCGAGCACCAGGTAGGCCAGGTGCCCGTTGCGGACGAACCGCTGCAGCGGCCGCACCATCATCAGGTCGGCGCCGAGCCCCCGCATGGCGCCGAGCATCGCGGTGACGATCGCGATGATGAGGAAGATCGGCAGCAGTTCGCGGGCCGCGACGATCCCGGCGTTGAACACCGCCGCGATCCCGGTCGTGACGCTGCCGCTGTAGACGAGTGCCGTGACGAACGTCCCGCAGACGGCGAGACCCACGACGTTCTTGCGCGCCACCACGGTGGCGATGAGGGCGGCGAGGCCCAGGAGATAGATCCAGTGCGCAGGCGACAAGGGGCGAAACCTCCCACCTCCCCGGGACGCGGCCGTCCGCGTTCCGTGCACGGGGGTGCCGCGACTCTCCATGATCGGTTGCGTGGAGCGCAACGGAAGAGCGCACATCGCGGCGGGTCCGCGTTTGTGCAGGCTGCCGAGTCCCGTGTCCCGCGCGTTCTCCGCGCGTCACCTTCGCGACATGCGCCCGTTGTGGTCCGAGGAGCCTCGGTGATCTGCTCCAATGAACTGTTGTGCCGCCTGCTTCCTACCGTCTCGTCCGCCGCGCGGGCCCCGCGCGCGCCGTCCCGCCCGTGCTCGACGAGCGGCAGCGGCGGGTCGTGGAGCACGCGGGCGGGCCGATGCTGGTGCTGGCCGGGCCGGGCACCGGGAAGACCACGACGATCGTCGAGGCGGTCGTCGACCGGATCGAGAACCGCGGCGTCGACCCCGAGCGCGTGCTGGTGCTCACGTTCAGCCGCAAGGCGGCCGGGGAGCTGCGGCAGCGGATCACCGGGCGGCTGCACCGCACGACCCGGACGCCGCTGGCGCTGACGTTCCACAGCTACGCGTACGCGCTGCTCCGCCGGGACGCGGTGCTGAACGAGGAGCCCGCGCCGCGGCTGCTGTCCGGGCCGGAGCAGCTGCTGGAGGTGCGGCGGCTGCTCGAAGGCGAGCTGGCGGACGGCGCGCGGGACTGGCCGGAGCGGCTGCGGGCGGCGCTGGCGACGCGCGGGTTCGCCGAGGAGCTGCGCGACTTCACGCTGCGGGCCGTCGAGCGGCGGTTCACCGCCGAGGAGCTGGTCGCGCTCGGGCGGATCCGGGGACGCGACGACTGGCCCGCGATCGGCGCGTTCATGGAGCGGTACGTCGAGCGGTTCGCGCTGGACCCCGTCCCCACCTACGACTACGGCGAGCTGATCTACATGGCCGCCGGGATGCTCGCCGACGAGGAGGTCCGGATCCGCGAGCGCGACGCCTACGACGCGGTGTTCGTGGACGAGTACCAGGACACCGACCCCGCGCAGGAGGCGCTGCTGCACCTGCTGGCGGGGGAGGGCCGCGACCTGGTCGTGGTCGGCGACCCCGACCAGTCGATCTACGGGTTCCGGGGCGCGGACGTGCGCGGGATCCAGGAGTTCCCGGACCGCTTCCGCACGCTGGACGGCCGGCCCGCGCCGGTGGTGGCGCTGCGCACCTGCCGCCGCATGGGCCCGGAGATCCTGGAGGCGTCCCGGCGGATCGCCCGCCGCCTGCCCGCCGGTACGGCGGGCGCCGCCGAGCACCGCGCCCTCCTCACGCCGGACGAGGCCGAAGAGGGCGAGGTCCGTGCTGTGATCGCCGACTCGGAGAGCCAGGAGTCGGCGCTGGTCGCGGACGAGCTGCGGCGCGCGCACCTGCTCGACGGGGTGCCGTGGTCACGGATGGCGGTGCTGGTGCGCAGCGCGGTCCGGCAGGTCCCCGTGCTGCGGCGGGCGCTGGCGCAGGCGGGCGTCCCGGTCGTCGTCGCGGGCGACGAGGTCCCGCTGATGCAGGAGCCGGCCGTCCGGCCGTTCCTGGTGCTGCTGCGGGCCGCGCTGAAGAAGGGCCACCTGGACGAGGTCGTCGCGGAGGACCTGCTCACCGGCCCGCTCGGCGGCGCCGACGCCCTCGCGATGCGGCGCCTCAAGCGCGCCCTGCGCGACCTCGAAGAGCTGTCGGGCGGGCAGCGCCCGCTGGGCGAGCTGCTCGTCGCCGCCGTGAACGACCCGCGCGAGCTGGTGCTCGTCCACGAGAAGGTGCGCGCCCCCGCCGAGCGGATCGCGAACCTGATCGACGTGGCGCGGCGCAGCGTCCACGACGGCGGGTCCGCCGAGGACGTGCTGTGGGCGGTGTGGCAGGAGAGCGGGCAGGCGGACGTTCTGCTGGAGCAGAGCGTCAAGGGCGGGACGCGCGGCGCGTCCGCCGACCGGGACCTGGACGCCGTCGTCGCGCTGTTCGACCACGCGGCCCGGTTCGTCGACCGGCTGCCGCAGGCGGGCCCCGAGCTGTTCGTCGACGACATCGCCGCGCAGGAGATCGCCGGGGACACGCTCGCCGAGCAGGCGCCGGAGGGCGAGGCGGTGCGGATCCTCACCGCGCACCGGTCGAAGGGCCTGGAGTGGGACGTCGTGATCGTCGCGGGCGTCCAGGAGGGCGTGTGGCCGGACGTGCGGCTGCGCGGGTCGCTGCTGGGCGTCGAGGAGCTGATCGAGCACGCGGCGGGCGCGGAGCCCGACTCGGGGGTGGGTCCGGGTGGAGTGATGAGTGCGGCGGCGGGCGCGTCCATGGCGGCGAAGATGCTGGACGAGGAACGCCGGCTCTTCTACGTCGCGGTCACGCGCGCGCGCAAGCGGCTCGTGGTGACGGCGGTCGGCGGCGACGACACCGAGGAGCGGCCGTCCCGGTTCCTCAACGAGCTGCTGCCCGGCGCGATCGAGCAGTCCCAGCTCGACGAGAAGACCCGCTGGCTGTCGCTGTCCGCGCTGGTCGCCGACCTGCGGTCGGCGGTGTCGGACCCGGCCCGCCCCGAGCCGCTGCGCCGCGCCGCCGCCGGGCACCTCGCCCGCCTCGCGCGCGCGGGCGTGCGGGGCGCCCGTCCCGAGAACTGGTACGCGATCACCGCGCTGTCGGACCAGAGCCCCGCGTTCGCCGACGACGAGCAGATCACCATCTCCCCGTCGCAGGTCGAGGCGTTCACCACCTGCGGGCTGCGCTGGCTGCTGGCGTCGGCGGTCGGCGCGCAGGAGGGCGGCCCGAACGAGTTCAGCACCATGGGCAAGGTCATCCACGCGGTCGCCGAGATGGCGGGCGCCGACGACGGCGTCACCGAGGTGCACGTCGCCGAGCGCCTCGACCAGATCTGGAACGACCTGGAGTTCCGCAGCTCCTGGTACTCCGAGAAGCAGCGCGAGCAGGCCGCGGCGATGGTCGACAAGTTCCTCGCCTGGCACCGCGACAACCCCAACGAGGTCGTCGCGCTGGAGGAGTCGTTCAAGGTCGACCTCGGCCGCGTCGTCATCAAGGGCCGCATCGACCGCGCCGAACGCGACGAGCAGGGCCGCGCCGTCATCATCGACATCAAGACCTCCTCCACGGCCGTCCCGAAGGACGACCTGGCCCGCCACCCGCAGCTCGGCGTCTACCAGTACGCGGTGATGCTCGGCGCGTTCGAGCGGCACGGGCTGATCGAGCCCGGCGGCGCGAAGCTGATCCAGGTCGGCAAGGCCGCGTTCACAGCGAAGGCCCGCGAGCAGGAGCAGCCGCCGCCCGCCGAGGACGCCGACCCCGAGTGGCCGAAGAAGCTGATCGAGGTGGTCGCGAGCGGGATGGCCAGTGACGTCTTCCAGGCGCGCGCGAACGACAAGTGTCGGACGTGTCCCGTACGCTCCTGCTGTCCCGTCCACGACGAGGGCGGCCAGGTCGGCGACTAGGATCCGACGGAATCGGGCGGGAGGCGTCGGCAGGTCGTCCCCCCGCGCAACGACGAGCTCGGGGGGACGAGGTGATCACGCCGGGAGAGCTGGCCCGGCTGCTGGAGATCCCGGAGCCGACCGAGGAGCAGGCCCGGGTGATCGAGGCGCCCATGGCGCCGATGGCGGTCATCGCGGGCGCCGGGTCCGGCAAGAGCGAGACGATGGCCGCGCGGGTGGTGTGGCTGGTCGCGAACGGGTTCGTGCGGCCCGAGCGCGTCCTCGGCCTGACGTTCACCCGCAAGGCCGCCGCCGAGCTCGGCGTGCGCGTCCGCAAGCGGCTCGACAAGCTGCGCGAGGTGCTGCCGGGCGACGAGCTGGAGCGGCTCGGCGGCGAGGCGCTGTTCGACGGCGAGCCGATGGTGTCGACGTACCACTCGTACGCGGCCCGGCTGTTCGGCGACCACGCGCTGCGCGAGGCCCTCGAACCGACGATGCGGCTGATCTCCCCGGCGGTCGCGTGGCAGATCTGCTCCCGCGTCGTCGACGCCTACGACGGCCCGATGGACCGCATCGAGTGGCAGCCCGACACCGTCACCAAGGCCGTCATGGAGCTGTCCGGCGACCTCGCCGAGCACCTGCGCACCGCCGACGACGTCCGGAAGGTCGGGGCGTGGCTGGACGAGCGGTTCGCGGCGGTGAAGAAGCCGCTGAAGGCGCAGCGCGACATCCTCGCCCGGCAGGCCGTCCGCGAGCAGCTCATGCCGCTGATCGAGAAGTACGGGCGGGCGAAGGCCGACCGGGAGGTCATCGACCACGGCGACCAGATGGCGCTCGCCGCCCGCATCGCCTACAGGCATCCCGAGGTCGGGATGATCGAGCGGTCCCGGTTCTCCGTCGTGCTGCTCGACGAGTACCAGGACACCAGCCAGGCGCAGCTCGTCCTGCTGAAGTCGCTGTTCGCGGGCGGGCACCCGGTGACGGCCGTCGGCGACCCGTGCCAGTCGATCTACGGGTGGCGCGGCGCGAGCGCCGGGAACCTGCTGCGCTTCGCGTACGACTTCCCGTCCCAGCCCGCGGTCGGTGAGCGGAAGCCGGTCCCGGCGCCGGTCGTGCAGCTGAGCAGGTCGTTCCGCAACGGCGAGCAGATCCTCGAGGCGGCGGCGCGGATCCAGGAGGAATTGCGCGCGGAGACCAGGGCGGTGCCGCGGCTCGTCCCCGGCGCCGGGCGCGAGGGGCGCGGCCGCGTCGAGTGCGCGCTGTTCGCCACCGTCGAGGACGAGGCCGACCGGATCGCCGGGCGCATCGCCGGGCTCATGGCGGGGGACCCGGCGGTCGCGCCGGACGGCGGCGCGCAGGCCGAGCCGCTGCAGTACTCCGACGTCGCCGTCCTCGCCCGGAAGCGGTCGCAGTTCCCGCTGATCCGGCGCGCGCTGGAGGCCCGCGGCATCCCCGTCGAGGTCGTCGGGCTCGGCGGGCTGCTGACCGTCCCCGAGGTGCAGGACGTCGTCGCGACCCTCCGCGTCATGCACGACCCGACCGCGGGCGCGTCGCTGGCCCGGCTGCTCACCGGCCCGCGCTGGCGCCTCGGCCCCCGCGACCTCGTCGCGCTCGGACGCCGCGCGCGGGCGCTGGCGCAGGAGGCCGCCCGCGACGTCACCCCGCCCGAGCGCGGCGAGGGCGACCCGCCGGCGGACGCCGATCCGGCCGACCGGGCCGCTCCGGACGGCGCGGCGGGGCCGGACGCGGCGGGGCCGGACGCGGCGGACGACCCGCTCCGGCAGCTCGTCAGCGAGCTGAACCAGGAGACCGGCAGCCTCGTCGACGCGCTCGACGACCTCGGCGCCCCCGAGGCGTACTCGCCCGAGGGGTACGGGCGGCTGCGGCGGCTGCGCGACGAGCTGCGGGGGCTGCGGAGCCAGGTCGGGCTGCCGCTGCCCGACCTGGTCAACGAGGTCGAGCGGGCCCTCGGCCTGGACATCGAGGTCGCCGCCCGGTCCGGCCTCGACCCCGTCACCGCCCGCGCCGACCTCGACGCGTTCATCGACGCCGCCGCCACCTTCGCGGGCGACGCCGAGGACCCGACGCTCGGCGCGTTCCTCGCCTACCTGAAGGCCGCCGAGACCGAGGAGTTCGGGCTGGAGGCGGGCCGCGTCGGCGAGACCGACAGCGTCAAGCTGCTCACCGTCCACGCCTCCAAGGGGCTGGAATGGCCGGTCGTCGTCGTGCCGGGCCTGTCGTACGTGCCGCAGAAGAACGGCGGCCCCGCGAAGGGCTCGATCTTCCCGTCGCCGCCGCAGAACGCGACCCGCTGGACCGCGAACCCGCGCGTCCTGCCGTTCATGCTGCGCGGCGACCGCGCCGACCTGCCGCCGCTGAACGGCCTGGAGAAGGACGACCTCGCCGCGTTCGACCGGGCGTGCTCCGAACGCGACCTGCGCGAGGAGCGGCGCCTCGCGTACGTCGCCGTGACGCGCGCGTCCAGCCTGCTCATCACCACCGGGTACTGGTGGGGGTCGTCGGGGCGCCCGCTCGGCCCGTCGCCGTTCCTGGAGGAGGTCCGCGCGGTGTGCCTCGCCGGCGCCGGGACGGTCGCCGTGTGGGCCGACCCGCCCGAGGAGGGCGAGACGAACCCGCTGCTCGCCGACCCCGAGGAGGCGCAGTGGCCCATTCCGCCGGGCGAGCGCGGCAGGGCCGACGCGTCCGCCCGGGAACGCTACGAGGCCGTCGTCGAGGCCGCCCGCATGGTCGAGGACGCCATGGCCGGGCGGAACCGGCTGTGGGCCGGCGACGAGGGCCTGTCCGACGCCGACCGCGGCCGGATGACCGCGTGGGCGCGCGACGTCGAACTCCTCCTCGCCGAACGCGACCGGGGCCGCGGCGGCGACGGGCTCCTCGTCGAGCTGCCCGCGCACCTGTCGGTGTCGTCGCTGGTCTCCCTCGCCCGCGACCCCGCCGCGCTGGCCCGGCAGATCCGCCGTCCGATGCCGCGCCCGCCCGCCCCCTACGCGCGGCGCGGCACCGCGTTCCACGCCTGGCTGGAGGGCCGCTGGGGGCAGCAGCGCCTCCTCGACCCCGACGAGTTGCCCGGCGCCGCCGACGAGGGCGCCGCCGACGACGCGCACCTGCTCCGCCTGCAGGAGAGGTTCGAGGAGTCGGAGTGGGCGGCCCGCGAACCCCTCGACATCGAGGTCCCGTTCGAGACCATCATCGGCGACCGGCTGATCCGCGGCCGGATGGACGCGGTGTTCCGGCGGCGCGGCGGCGGCTACGAGATCGTCGACTGGAAGACCGGCCGCCCGCCGTCCGGCGACGACGCCCGCTTCGCCGCCGTGCAGCTCGCCGCGTACCGGCTCGCGTGGGCGGAGCTCGCGGGCGTGGAGGTCGACCAGGTCAGCGCCGCGTTCCACTACGTCGCCGCGAACACCACCGTCCGGCCGGCGGATCTGCTGGACGCCGCAGGCCTCGCCGCCCTCCTGGAGTCCGTCCCCGCCGCCTGACCCACGCCGCGGCGCGTGCTTACCCTCCGTCAGTGAAAGGTGTCACCACCCCTGTTCACCGAACCCCGTTTCAGGGATGATCCGGGGAACGCATCCAGGGAGGCGACGTGACGGTGTCCCATGACGAGAAGGTCGTACGGGAGTTCTCCAGGCAGGCGGCCGGGTTCGCGGACCCGCGGCTGAACGTCGCGTTCACCCGGCACCTCGACGACCTCGTCCGCTTCATGGACCCCGAGCTCGACCTGGACGACAACGTCCTGGAGGTCGCGGCCGGCACCGCGCTGGTGTCCCGGGCGATCGCCCACCGCGTCCGGCACGTCACCGCCCTCGACCTCACCCCGGCGATGCTCGCCGAGGGCAAGCGCGCGGCCGACCGGCAGGGCGTCACCAACGTCACCTTCACCCGCGGCGACGCCACCGCGCTGCCCTACCTCGACCGGACGTTCACGCTCGTCGTGACGCGCTTCTCGCTGCACCAGGTCGCCGACCCGGAGGCCGTCGTGCGGGAGATGGCCCGGGTCAGCCGGCCCGGCGCCGCGCTGATCATCGCCGACCTCGCCCGCCCGGAGGGCCTGGCCGGCGACCCGGACCGGATCGAGCGGCTCCGCGACCCCTCGCACGGCACCGTCCTCACCGCGAAGCAGATCGCGGACCTCGCCACCGAGGCCGGCGCCGAGGTGAAGCGGACGCGGTCGATCGACGTCGTCCGCCCGCTGGAGCCGTGGCTGGAGCTGGCGCGGACGCCCGCCGACGCCGCCGAGCGGATCCGCCGCGAGCTGGAGGACGAGCTCTCCGGCGGCCCCGCCACCGGCATGCGGCCGAGCCGCGAGGACGGCGAGCTGCACTTCACGCACTCGTACGTGTTCCAGCACGCCATCGCGGGCTGAATAGCGGTTTCACCGGTTTCGCCGGAATGTTTTCGAGCGAATGTTCGACGCGTCTCGCTCATGTGTTCTATCTTGTCGACCATGGGTTCCAGCACCGCGCGTTCCCTCGACCGCGAGCCGGCCGCGCTGGCGATGCGCATCGGGGTCGTGGCCGCCGAGGCGGCGCTTGCGACGTTCGCCCGCAACCTCGACCTCGACGACCTGGAGGAAGGCATCGACTTCCAGGGCGCCATCGGCCCCGCCGAATGGCCGGTGTTCTCGCTGGTCATCGACACCCTCGCGGAGGCGGGCCCGGGCGACCGCCGCACCCTCGACGAGCGCCGCGCCGACGCCCTCAACGACCTCGCCCGCATCTGCATGGCCGCGAAGAACCGCGGCGCCGCCTGAGCCGGCCCGCTCGCTCACGGGGTGGTGACGGGGCGCGTCCGGGGCCCGCGGCCTTGGCTCCGGGCGCCGCCCTCCGTCAGTCGGTCAGAGCCTTCGACCTGACCTTGCCGGTGCTGGTGCGGGGCAGTTCGTCCACGAAGTGGACGTCGCGCGGCACCTTGTAGCGCGCGAGGTGCTTCTTCACGTGGGCCTTCAGGTCGTCCTCGGTGACCTGGGAGCCCTCCTTGCGGACCACGTAGGCGGCGAGGCGCTGGCCGAACCTCTCGTCCTCGACGCCCTTCACCGTCACTTCGGCGACGTCGGGATGCCGGCCGAGCAGGTCCTCCACCTCGCCGGGGAACACGTTCTCGCCACCCGAGACGATCATGTCGTCGGCGCGGCCGTCGATGAACAGCCGTCCCTCGGCGTCGAGGTGGCCGAGGTCGCCGGTGCCGGTCAGCCCGTCGCGGACCTTCTTGCCGCCGCCCCCGGTGTAGCCGGCGAACCGCAGGCCGCCGCCGGTGTAGACCTCGCCGGTCTCGCCCGCCGGGACCTCGTTCCCGTCCTCGTCCAGGATCCTGATCGTGAGCCGGAACGACGGCCTGCCGACCGTTCCGGGCGCCGCCCGCAGGTCCTCGGGCGTCGCGATCGTCGCCCAGCCCGTCTCGGTGGCGCCGTACACGTTGATCAGGACGTCGCCGAACTCGTCCATGAACGCCTCGGACAGGTGCGGGTGCAGCGCCGACCCGCCGCACACGACGGTGCGCAGCGTCGGCGTCCGGCGTCCTTCGCGCCGCGCGGCGTCGAGGATCCGCTGCAGCATCACCGGCACCGCGACCAGCGCCTCCGCCTCGCAGTCGGCGATCGCCGTCAGCACCTCGTCCGGGTCGAACCGGCGGAACAGGATGAGCGGCATGCCCAAGCCGAGCCCCACCGACGTGTACGCGAAGCCGAGGATGTGGAAGAGCGGCGGCGCCACCACGATGGGCGCCCCCGACCGCACGGGGACGCGCATCACGTGGCTGAGCGCGGCGGGCAGCAGCGACGTCAGCGACAGGTCGTGCCGCGCGCCCTTCGGCGTCCCCGTGGTGCCGGACGTCATCACGATGACGTTGCTGGACCGGCCGGGGTTGAGCGGCTCGGCCTCCGTCGCCGCCACCAGCGCGTCGATGGAGTCGCCACCGGTGTCGCCGTCCGTCCAGGCGAGCACGCGGGCGCCCGCGAAGCCCGACTCGTCGACGGCCGCGCCGAACTCCTCGTCGTGGACGAGCAGCGAGACGCCCTCCCGCTCGGCGACCTGCCCGAGCTGCGTCGCGGAGAAGTCGGTGTTCAGCAGCACCACGTCGTTGCCGAGCCGCGACGCCGCGAGGACCGCCTCGACGAACCCGCGGTGGTTGCGGCACAGCACGCCGACCTTCCCGTCGCCGGCGCGGTCCCGCAGCGCGGTCGCGAGCGCGGCGGCCCGCTCCTCCAGCTCGGCGTACGTCAGCGCGCCCCGCTCGTCGACCAGCGCGGTCCGGCCGGGGAACCGCAGCGCCGCCATCGCGCCGACCGTCGCCGGGACGGGCCCGAACCGCACGTACGGGAACAGCAGCCGCGCCGCCCGGTCGGGCCGCATCGGATGCATGATCCCGGAGTCCCGCACCGCCCGTGTCGCCCGTACGCCCAGACTCGCGGCCGACCGCACCCGCTCAAGCACCGAAATCTCCTCACATCGCCCAGCACATACGTTGCCGTGACGAAGACTTTGTAACGCACCCCGCGCCGCCGGTGCGGGCCTGTGGCACCGGCGGCCCCGGTGTCGGACCCCGCCCGTAGGGTGCGGCCATGCTGTCCGTCTTCCTGGCGTGCGAGGACCCGTACGCCACCGCCGATTTCTTCACCGGGAGCCTCGGCTGGCGCCAGGTGTTCGCCACGCCGCGCGACTCCGCGGACCGCCTCGCGTGCGTGGCGCTCGGCGACGCCCAGGTCATGCTCGGCACCGACGACGAGGAGTTCCTGCCCGCGGCGTCCCGCGAGCATCGGGGCGCCGGGGTGACCGTCTACGTCAACCTCCCCGGCACCGTGGACATCGCGGACGTCCACGCCCGGCACTCCGCGGCGGGCGTGGTCACGGTCCCGCTCGCCGTCCGGGAATGGGGCGAGCGCGCCTTCGACGCCCGCATCGCCGGGTACCGGTTCCTCATCGCGCAGGACGGTACGGTCGGCGGCATGTCATCTACCGTCACCGCCGACGACGTCGAGGCGGCCGTCCGGCTCGCCGTGGACGTGCTGAAGGAGGCCCCCGAGGGGGCGTGGGACGGCAGGGCGGGCACGCTGGAGTGGACGTGCTGGGAGACCGTCGAGCACCTGAGCGACGACCTGTTCGCCTACGCGGCGCAACTCGGCGCGCGGCCGAAGGACCGGGAGGTGCCGTTCCTGTGGGAGGCGCGGCGCCCGGGCGGCCCCGCGAACGTCACCTACGCGGACCGCGCCGCCGGGCCCCGCGGCCTGCTGGAGGTGCTGGTGGCGTGCGGCGCGATGCTCGCCGCGCTGGTCCGGACGACGCCGTCCGACGTCCGCGCGCACCACGTGTTCGGGGCGTCGGACCCCGAGGGGTTCGCGGCGATGGGGATCGTGGAGACGCTCGTCCACACCCATGACCTCGCGCAGGGCCTCGGGCTCGCCTGGGACCCGCCCGCCGACCTGTGCGCGAGGGTGCTGGCGCGGCTGTTCCCGGACGCCCCGCGCGACACCGACCCCTGGCCGACCCTCCTGTGGGCGACGGGGCGCGGCGACCTTCCCGGCCGCCCGCGCGTCACGACGTGGCGGTGGAACGGCGCACCGCGCGTCAGCGGCGGAGGATCTTGAAGTCCTCGATGACGAGGAGCCGCTCGATCGTGCTGTCCTCGTACCAGCGCTCGTAGCCGACGAAGTCCCCGCAGCCGCCCCTCTTCTCGGTGCCGTCCTCGCCGACGTACGGATGGTCCGCGCGGGTGCCGAGCCATTCGAGCAGCGGGTCCACGTGGTCGTAGTAGTCGGGGTGGAGCTCCTGGCGGGCGGTCAGGGCCCAGCCGCCGTTCTCGCGGGGCTCCAGGGCGGCGAAGAGGGCACCGCCGATCTTCCACCCCGCGCCGCGCTGGGCGAGCTGGGGTTCCGGGGCCTCCACGATGACCTGTTCGCCGTTGTCGTCCACGACGACCTCGGAGAAGTCGATCGGGATCGTCAGTTCCGGGGGCTGCGGGCCCAGGCCGAGATGCCAGCGGAGTTCGGCCACCTCGGCGTCGGTGAGGTCGCGGAGGTTGATCGCCAGGAAGAAGTCGTAGATGTCGGCCACGGACCGTGACCTTAGCGGAGGTAATGGAACGCGGGCTTGGGATGCATGAGGAAATCGTGGTGCGAGATGTTCCAGGCGTAGGCGCCGGCCATGGCGAAGGCGACGAGGTCGCCGGGGCGGAGCGGCGGGACCGGGACGTCGCGGGCGAAGACGTCCTTCGGCGTGCAGAGCTGGCCGACGAGCGTCGCCGGTGATTCCGGGCCGTCCGCGGTGAGGACGGTGAAGGGCTGGTCGTGGCCTTTCGTGACCGGTGTCCTGAGGTGGTGGGTGCCGCCGCGGAGAATGACGTAGGTCTCGCCGCGCGTCGTCTTCACATCGAGGACGTCGGTGACGTACCAGCCGTGATAGGCGGTCATGGACCGGCCGGGTTCGACGCGGAGGCGGGCGGGAATGCCGGCCAGTCCGGCGCCGTAGGCGGGCCAGTCGAAAAGCGTTCCGGGCGAGGTGTAGTCGACGGCCATTCCGCCGCCGATGTTCAGTTCCGGGTCGTCGACGCCGCGGGTCTTCAGCCACGGAAGGGCCCATTCGGCTATCCGGTGGGCCAGGCCGAGCATCGTGGGGGCGTCCAGGCCGGAGGCGAGGTGGGCGTGGACGCCGCGCAGGGTGAGGTGCGGGATCTCGGCCATTCGCGCTGCGCAGGCGTCGAGGGCGTCCTCGTCCATGCCGAACGGGCCGCTCATGGTGAGAGCGGCGTCCGGGGCGTGGAAGGGGAGATTGGCGCGGAGAAGGACGTCGGCGGGGCCGCGCAGCCGGTCGAGTTCCCGTGGGCTCTCGACATGGACGCGGTCGACTCCCGCGGCGAGGGCCAGTTCCTCGTCGGTCTTTCCGGGGCCGCCGAAGGCGAGGCGGATGCCCGGCAGGGTTTCGCGGACATGGGTCAGTTCGCCGCCTGAGGAGACCTCGACTCCGTCCACGTGCGTCGCGATGGTGCGCAGGATCTCGGCGTCCGGATTGGCTTTGGCGGCATAGAAGAGTTCGGTGCCGCCGAGAGCGCCGCGAATGGTCGCCACGTGCGCTTTCAGGCCCGGCAGGTCGTAGACGTAGGCGGGGAGGCGGTCGAGGCCGCGGAGGTCGTCGAGGTTCACAGCGGACGGGACGCGGAGAGCGGGTTGGGGGCGGGGACGTAGGCGGCGCCGCGGTCGGCGGACCGCGACCAGCGGGTGCGCAGGTTCGCCTTCGCGGGCAGCGGGACGCCGGCGAGGAGCGCCCTGACCTGCGGATGGTGGTCGAGCGACGCGAGATGCGCCCGGGCCGCCTCCCAGAGGTCCGGTTCGAGCGCGGGATGCAGGTCGGCGACGGCGGCCGCCGTCTCGGTGAGGTGGTTGACGAGGAGGCAGTAGACGACGCGGTTCCAGCCCTGCGCGGGGGCGTAGGTGAGGCCCTCGGCGACGCGGGCGGGCAGGTGGGACAGGTCCCAGCGGCCGGCGGTGAGCTTGGTGCCTTCGAGGTCGCGGAACGCGGCGTGGACCGGCATACCGTCCGTGTCGACGCAGATGAGGACGTTTTGCAGGTGCGGTTCCAGGACGACGCCGTGTTCGAGGAAGGCGCGGAGCACCGGCGGCGCCACCTGCGCGACGTAGGCGTTCCACCAGGCGAGGGCGCCGTCGGCGGTCGCCAGGACCGGCAGGTCGCCCAGGAGGGTGGTGTAGGGGTCGGCGAGCGCGCCCGCCAGGAGCGGCGTGCCGGGGAGGTGCCGCACCCCTTGGCGGACGATGACGCCGAGGCCCTCGTAGAGGCGGCGGTCGGCGAGGGCGACGCTGCGGTAGGCGGGTTCGGCGAGGAGCGTCGTGCCCAGGGACGCGAAGACCGGCGGCAGCAGCTCGTTCAGCGCCACCGCGCCGGACAGCTCGTACCAGGCGTTCTTGCGGACGCAGTTGGTGATGCGCACGTCCAGGCTGAACTTGCAGAACAGGTCGGCGTCCGGCAGGTACACCGTGCGGACCGACGACGTGGGCACGGCCTCGGCGCCGGACGGCCCCAGGTCGCGGACGAGCCCCCGCGCCAGCGCGTCGCGGAGCAGCGGGTCGCCGGCGAGCAGCGAGAACTGCCACGGGTGGACGGGGAGCGTCCGGTGGCCGGGGACGGACGGCCCGCCGAGGGCCGTGAACGCCCCCGGGTCGCCCTCCTCCGCGACGAGGTCGTCCCGGACGGCGAGCCAGTGCGGCCGGAACCGCGCCCTGGTCTCCGGCGCGTACCGGAGCCACTCGGCGGGGGAGCCCTGCCGGGACTTCGGCGATGGGTGGAAGCGGTGCCCGGCGACGAGCGACTGCTCGGATTCCAGGTACCGGTCGTCCTGCGGCTCGCGGCGCGCGGCGATGATGGCGGCGAGCGCGCCGTGGCTGTCGCCGACCTGCGCGAGGAACTCGGGGTTCGGCTGGCCCGTCGCCAGCTCCAGCTCGCCGGCCACCAGGTCGGCGAGGCGGTCCCAGGACGCGGGGATCCACGCGTCGCCGCGCCGCTCCTCGTACGGCGGCGCCAGCCGGTAGGTGGGGCCGGCCGGCGGCCGGGCGAGCCCGGTGCGCAGCACGACGCCGGCGCGCGGCAGCCGGGCGACGAGGTGCCCGCCGTCCGGCCACACCTGCTGCTCGGGCCCGCAGACCTCGCGGATCAGGCAGTTGAGCAGCGCGGTGGAGGTGGCGTCGTCGGCCGTCAGGGCCCGTTCGGTCAGAAGCACGTCGCATCCCGTAGGTAGTTCGGCCCGGGCGGGCCGTAGTGCTTGTTGATGTCGGCGGCGCCGGTCCTGGCCTTGTCGACGAGGGTCCCGGCGGTGACCATGGCCTTGCCCGGCAGCGCGTCCGCGTCGAGCGTGCGGGAGCGCAGGAACGCGTCCTCCGGGCCGAGCGCCGCGGCGAGCCGGTCGCGGATCAGGGCGCGGCCGGTGCGCCAGGGGAGCAGGCCCCGCTCGGCGAGCCCGAGGGCGGGGGCCGCGGCGCACAGGTGCAGGGTGATCGTGACGAACACGCGGGCGAGCGCGTCGGGGTCGGCGGTGACCATGCGCCGGTCGACGAGGTCGCGGGGGTCGGCGCCGGGGGACGGGCCGAGGCGCTCGCGGAGCCGCGCGGGGTCGATGAGGGCGCCGTCGTTGTCCTTGACGAGCAGGCGCGGCGGCGTGCCGTCCATGGCCGGGCCGCCGTCCAGGACGAGCGCCACGTTCTGCTGGTGGGCCTCCAGCGCGATCCCGTAGCGGAACAGCGTGACGTTCCACGCGAACAGCGCGGTCAGGTAGGCGTCGAAGAGCGGCTCGACGTCCCAGCGCTCTATGACGTGGCCCTTGTCCGGGGCCTTCGCCAGCAGGGCGGCGACGGGGACGACGTGCGCGCGCGCCGTTTCCGGTGGGAAGCGCCGTACGAGATACGCGAGGAGCGGGCTGTCGGCGTGCCCGTAGGTCTGCTCATCGGCGAGCAGGACGGGAAGGTGCGGCTCCCTGGCCAGGACGCGCCGCAGCACGCGCTCCACCAGCGCGCCGTCCGGCAGCGTGCCCGGGACGATCGTGCGGCGGTTGCGCAGACCGAGCGTGCTCGTCGGCAGCGGGACCTTCACGTGCTCCAGCGGCGCCGCCGCGACCGTCCGCATCGACAGGGTCGGCGCGACCTGCAGGTACGGTTCCGGGGCCATCGTCGCGGCCGGCTCGTCCCGCACCAGGCGGACGGCCAGCGGGTGCACGGGGAACAGCGCGTCCGCCGACCGCAGCCCCACATCGGCCGGGGCGGGCCACCAGACGGGACGCTCGCCCGCCAGGGTCGCGCCCCGGACCGACGCCCAGCGCAGCGGGAACGACGGCGCGAACTCGGGCGCGTAGCGGCTCAGGTCCGCCAGGCTCAGCCCGGCGCGGCCGAGGCTCGTCGGGTGGACGGGATGGTCGTTGTAGGCGGCGAGGCTCTCGTAGAACGTCCCGGGGCCCGTCCTCAGCGCGTCCGGTATCCGCGCCAGGCGCCGGTGGACGGCGGGACGCGCGTCGTTGTGGAGCTTCACCGTCGCGAGGGCGTCCAGGCACTCGCGTTCGAACGCGTCGGTGTCGTCGCGGGGATCGGCCAGGCGCCGCACCGCCGCGAAGACGTCCCGTAAGGCGAGGTTCTGCGACGGATCCACGCGCAGCTCGGAGAGGAAGGCGGGGTCGGCGTCCACGAGCCGGACGGTGCGTCCCGGCAGCGCGAGCGTACGGCCGTCGACGAGGCGCCGTAGGCCCGCGTAGTCCTCGCGGAGCAGGGCGTCCAGGACCCGGGCCGCGAGCGGGCCCTCCACATCCGGTCCGGTCATGTCGGCACCGGTCACGCGATGGTCCAGTCGTGGGCGGAGCGGAAGCGCGCCAGCGCGGCCTCCACCTCGTCCCGCGCCGGGCCGATCGCGCGGACGGTCCCCAGGTAGTCGCGGTTCGTGTGGGTGAGGGCGACCGGATCGCCCACGGCGCGCTGCGGGCGGTAGGCCAGCCGCACGGCCCCGTCGTCGAACTCCATGGGGCCGGGCGCGGCGCGCAGGACCCCGGTGCGGTCCGCGATGACGGCCTCCGCGACAGCGTGCCCCCGCGCAGATGGGACGCCGCGCTCCGTCGCCGACGGGACGTCCGCCCCCAGCGGCTCCCCGAGGTGGACGCCCAGGATCCGCTCGAACAGCGGGACGCCGAGCAGGTCCGCCAGCAGGAAGTCGCAGTGGTCGCCGATGAGCCGGTAGTTCACCTCGATGATGCGGGCGCGGCCCTCGTGGACGACGAACTCGGTGTGGCACGCCCCGAACCCGACGCCCAGCGCGTCGAGCTGCGCGAGGATCTGCGGCGTCTCCGGAGGCGGCGGCGCCCACTCCAGGCGCTCCTCCACGAAGAACGGCGGCGGCGACACCGTCGTCCGGTACGAGCCGAGGACGCGCAGCTCCCGGCCGTCCCCGAGCGTCTCCAGCGTGTGCAGCCGGCCCGGCAGGTACTCCTCGGCCACCAGCGGGTCGTCCCGGCGCGCCGCGACCTCGCCGCGCCGCGCCTCCAGCTCGCGGGCGTCGCGGACCAGGTAGACGTCCTCGCTGGCCACGCCCTCGCGCGGCTTCAGGACGAGCGGGTAGGGCGCGTCCGGCGGCACGTGGAAGGCGTCCTCGGAGAAGACCGGGTCCAGTGCGGCGAGATGGCGGCGCGTCAGCGCCTTGTTCTTCGCGCGCGTCGCGGCCCGCCAGTCCTTGCCGGGGAGCCCGAAGTACGCGGCGGCGAGCGCGGCGGGCGCCTGCAAGAAGTCGCTGTTGGAGAAGATTCCGGCGGGCTCGCCCTCGACCCGGTCGATGATGTGCCGGAAGTCGGAGACGTCGCACTCGACGACCCGGCCGGCGGCGTCCGCGTGGGCGGCGGGACGGTCGGTGAGCAGGACGACGTCCAGCCCGAGGCGCGCGGCGGCGGGCAGGAACCCGTGCGTCACCGAGTCGGTCGCCTTGCCGGCGACCACGTAGAGGGAGGCGGCCACGGTCGGCCTTTCCAGTGAGGCGGTGAGGTAAGCCTTGCCTAACTCGCAACCGTCACCATAGTGGCCGCGCCGGGGGCCGCGGGCAAGAACGATGGCATCGCGTGTCCCGCCGCGTCCGGCGATCCGGGAGGATGGCCGCATGGATCTCGTCGAGCGCTGGACCGCGCTGGCCGGCCCGCAGACCCGGCACATCGGGACCGAGCTGGACAAGCGGTACGGCGAGCCGCACCGCAGGTACCACACCCGCGAGCACCTCGCCGCCGTCCTCGACCTGGTGGACGAGCTCGCCGGCGACGCCGCCGACCCCGGGGCCGTCCGGCTCGCCGCCTGGTTCCACGACGCCGTCTACGACCCCGAGCGCGCCGACAACGAGGAGCGCAGCGCCCGCCTCGCCGCCCGCATGCTCGCCGACACCGACCTGCCCGCGGCGACGGTCGACGAGGTCGTCCGGCTCGTCGAGCTGACCGTCACCCACGCGCCCGAGCCCGGCGACCGCAACGGCCGGGTGCTCTGCGACGCCGACCTCGCGATCCTCGGCGCCGACCCCGACCGGTACGCCGCCTACGCCGCCGCCGTCCGCGAGGAGTACGGATTCGTCCCCGAGGACCTCTTCCGCGCCGGGCGCGCCGAAGTGCTCAACAGCCTCCTGGCCCTCCCCCACCTGTTCCACACGGCCACGGCCCGCGAACGCTACGAGCGGCAGGCGCGCCGCAACATCGAGACCGAGCTGATGCTCCTCAACACCTGACCGATCGGCGCCCGCCGGTCAGCGCCCGCCGATCAACCGCCCGACCAGCGGCTATCCGACGCCCGACCCCGCCGTGGGCCGCCGCCGGACCGCCTTCCTGCGCCGCAGCCCCGCACGGGTCAGACGCAAAAGCAGCTCCTGGCACCCCACCGCCTCCGCACCCTGCGAGACTGCGGCCTCGTACAGCTCGGACGGCACGTCGTAGTGGTCGCGGTCGAACGCCCGCACCGGCATGCCGAGCCCGGCGGCGAACGCGTGCAGCTCCTCGTACGACACGTCGCTCACCATGTGCGACCACACCCGCCCGCGCGCGGGCCACAAAGGCGGATCGATCAGGATCAAAGCTCCTCCTGGGGGCCGGGCGAAAGAATCCCTCGACTGCATGCCCCTTTGGCATGCGTACTGTCAGGCACTTTGACTTCCTCCCCCGAAGGGGGATTCCTGCGGCTCGCGCCGCTGGTGTTTCTGCTTCACGGCCGACTGCGGAAGGGAGGTCCCTTGCCGTCTTACATCAGCTCCACAGACATCGCCGGGGTTGTCCCCGGCTACGGCTCGACCAGCCGCAGGGATGTTCTTGGCCGCGTTGTGGTCCCGGTCGTGCCGGGTGCGGCAGCCCGGACACGTCCAGCGCCGGGTCGAAAGGCTCAGCTCCGCCAGCAGGTGCCCGCAGGCCGAGCAGGTCTTGGAGGAGGGGTACCAGCGGTCGATCACCACCAGAGTGCGCCCGGCCTGCCGGCACTTGTACTCCAGTTGGCGGCGGAACTCGCCCCAGCCGCAGTCGGAGATGGCGCGGGCGAGTTTGCGGTTGCGCACCATGCCGGAGACGTTCAGGTCTTCGATGACGATGGTGTCGGCCCGGCGGACGAGACCGGTAGTGGTGCGGTGCAGGAAGTCGGCGCGGGCGTTGCGGACCTTGCGGTGAGCGCGGGCGACCTTGGCCCCGGCCTTGCGGCGGTTGTTGCTGCCGGGTTGGCAGCGGGCCATGCGCCGCTGGTAGCGGGCGAGGTTGCGCTGTTTCTTGTCCAGATGCTTCGGGTTGGCGATGCGGTCTCCGTCGGAGGTCACCGCGAAGTCCTTGACCCCCAGATCGACGCCGATCTCGTGTTCGGCGGCCGGCAGGGAGGCGGGCTCGTCGGTATCGACGGCGAAGGTGACGTACCAGCGGCCGTCGCAGTCTCGGGAGATCACGACCATCGTCGGGTTCAGCGTCACCAGATCGACGTCGTCGAAGGACCAGACGAACGCCAGGTGCGCGGTGGTCTTGGCCATCCGCAGTTCGCCGTCGCGCATGCGGAACGCCGAGCGGGTGTAGTGCGCGGACTGGCGGGAGTTCCGGCTCTTGAAGCGTGGGTAGCGGGCACGTCCGGCGAAGAGGTTGGCGAACGCGGCATGCTGGTGGCGCAACGCCTGCTGCAGCGGCACTGAGGACACCTCGTTCAAGAACGCCAGATCCTCGGTCTTCTTCCACGCCGTCAGCGCCGCGTCGGTCTCCTTGTAGGAGACGCGTCGCCCTTCGGCGTGCCAGGCTCGGTGCCGTTCGGCGAGCGTCTTGTTCCACACTAGACGGACGCACCCGAACGTGCGGTTGAATACGGCCGCCTGCTCGGGGTCGGGGTAGGCGCGACACTTGTACGCTGTCCGCACACGCCTCAATTTACACGTCGGACTAGAGGCTGTAAGAAGTTCCGGATGTCGGCAGAACCCGCCGCCAGTGGGCCCCGGCTGCACCGGGCCGCCTCGGACGGAGCCCGAAATTCTTCCCGTCCAGAAGGCCGGGGCATCTTTTGGAGGACCAGGTGAACGAGCCAGTTCAGGAAATCGTCCAGTACATCGAGGCCGGCCGGGACCGGTTCATCGCCGACCTCAAGGAGTGGCTGGCGATACCGTCCGTGTCGGGGGACCCCGCCTACGCCACCGAGGTGCGGCGGTCCGCCGGCTGGCTCGCGGAGTACCTGCGCGGGCAGGGATTCCCCACCGTGGAGATCTGGGACACCCCCGGCCTCCCGGCCGTGTACGCCGAATGGCCCGCCGCCGACCCGTCCGCCCCGACCGTCCTGGTCTACGGGCACCACGACGTGCAGCCCGTCGAGCCGCTGGACGAGTGGGACACCGCGCCGTTCGAACCCGTCGAGAAGGACGGCCGGCTCATCGGCCGCGGCGCGTCCGACGACAAGGGCCAGGTGTTCTTCCACACCCTCGGCATCCGCGCCGCGCTCGCCGCGTCCGGCGCCGACGCCCCGCCCGTCACCGTCAAGCTGCTGGTCGAGGGCGAGGAGGAGTCCGGCTCCGTGCACTTCGCCGGGCTGCTGCGCGACCACCGCGACCGGCTCGGCTGCGACGCGATCGTCATCAGCGACACCACCATGTGGGCCGCGGACGTCCCGTCGATGTGCACCGGCATGCGCGGCCTCACCGAGGCCGAGGTCACCCTCCGCGGCCCGTCCTCGGACCTGCACTCCGGGTCGTTCGGCGGCGCCGTCCCGAACCCGCTGCACGCCATGGCGACGCTGATGGCCGCGCTGCACGACGCCGACGGCCGCGTCACCCTCCCCGGCTTCTACGACGACGTCGTCCCGCTGACCGACGAGGAGCGCGCGCTGTTCGCCAAGCTCCCGTTCGACGAGGCGGAATGGCTGCGCACCGCCGGCGGCAGCCGCGCCGCCTACGGCGAGAAGGGCTACACCACCCTGGAGCGCGTCTGGGCGCGCCCCACCGCCGAGATCAACGGCATGTGGGGCGGCCACACCGGCCCCGGCGGCAAGACGATCGTGCCCCGCGAGGCGCACGCCAAGATCTCCTTCCGGCTCGTCGCCGGCCAGGACCCCGCCAAGGTGCAGCAGGCGTTCCGGGACTGGGTCGCCGCCAACACCCCCTACGGCGTCGAGGCCGAGGTGCACATCCCCGGCGGCGGCGTCCGGCCGTGCTTCTCCCCGATCGACTCGCCCGGCGTCACCGCCGCCCGCCGCGCCATGGAGCGCGCCTTCGGCCGCGAGGTCCTGTTCACCCGCGAGGGCGGCAGCGGCCCCGAGGCCGACCTCGCCGACATCCTCGACGCGCCGCTGATCTTCGTCGCGGTCGGCCTCGACGACGACCGGATCCACGCGCCCAACGAGAAGGTCGAGGTCTCCCTGCTGCTCAAGGGCGCCGAGACCGCCGCCTACCTGTGGGAAGAACTCGCCGCCGCGCTCCGCTGAACCTGGAGGCGGCAACGGCGCAGACAGGCCCGACGGAGGAAGGAGCCCGATGACGGTGACCGAAGGACCGCTCGAGTGGCTGGCGCTCGCGCGCGGCACGCTCGACCGGGTCGCGCTGAAGCGGCGCGACGACGCGTGGCTCGCCGCCGCGTGGGCCGACCCGGCGACGCGGGTCCTGGTCGTCCAGGACGGGCGGACGCTCGTCACCCACCGGCCCGAGCCGGCGCTCGTGTTCGTCGCGCCCGCGCAGGCCCCGGACGGCGACCGGTGGCTGCTCGGCGTCGACGAGGCCGGCACCGCCTACTTCGGCGTGCCCGGCGAGCTGCCCGCCGTCGACGGCGCCGAGCCGGCCGGGCTGCGCCGCGTCGGCGCGCTGCTCCCCGACCGCGACTCCGGCCTGCTCACGCACGCCGTCGCGCTGGAGCACTGGCACCGCACCCACCGGTTCTGCCCCCGCTGCGGCGCGGAGACCCGCGTCACGGCCGCCGGGCACGTCCGGGTCTGCCCCGAGGACGGCTCCCAGCACTTCCCCCGCGTCGACCCCGCCGTGATCATGCTGGTCACCGACGCCGACGACCGGATCCTGCTGGCCCGCGGCCCGCAGTGGCCCGCCGACCGCCGCTCGATCCTCGCCGGGTTCGTCGAGCCCGGCGAGTCCCTGGAGCAGGCCGTCGCGCGGGAGGTGGAGGAGGAGGTCGGCCTCGCCGTGCGGGACGTCCGCTACCTCGGCAGCCAGCCGTGGCCGCTGCCGCAGAGCCTGATGCTCGGCTTCACCGCCACCGCCGACGGCACCCTCCCGCTGCGCCCCGACCCCGAGGAGATCCTCGACGCCGGCTGGTACACCCGCGACGAGCTGCGCGCCGCGATCGAGGCGAAGGAGATCGTCGCCCCCGGCCCGCTCTCCATCGCCGCCCAGCTCATCATGCGCTGGTACGGCGGCGACCTCCCCGACATGCCGCTGTTCTAGGCGCTACAAGCTGCAGCTTGACTGCTGCTCCCTGTGCACGCAGGGGTGGTCCACAGACGGTCCCCACCGTCGTCCAGCCGGACGGATGCTCTCCGCGCACGCGGGGATGCGAAAGGCCCGCCGACCAGTTCGGTCGGCGGGCCTTTTCGATCGGCTCTAGCCCGCGAGTTCAGCCAGACGACGCTTGACTTCCTTCGCGCTCGGGTTGGTGGCGGCGGTGCCGTCGGGGAAGAGGACCGTCGGGACGGTTTGGTTGCCGCCGTTGACGCTCATCACGAACTCGGCGGCCTTCGGGTCGCGCTCGATGTCGATCTCGACCATCTCGATGCCGTCGCGGGCCAGCTGGCTCTTCAGCCGCCGGCAGAACCCGCACCAGGTCGTCGTGTACATGGTGAGCTGGCCGGTCGGGCCCTCGACCCGGTCGGTCGTCGGCGTCGCCATCGGTACGTCGTCTCCCTCGTTCGTTCGGACGATCTGTGCACTCGCCTCCCGAAGAACACTAGATACCCCTCCGGCATTCCGCGAGCGGCGGCGGGTCCGCCGCGGCGCGGCCGTCCGTCCACAATTCGTGTGGCGGGCGGATACCGTCGAGGCGGACTGGGAGTATGAGGTGCATGGTGGCTGAGTCGGTGCTGGAAGGGCTCGATCCCGAGCAGCGGGCGGTCGCGGAGGCGGTGCAGGGTCCGGTGTGCGTCCTCGCGGGCGCCGGGACGGGCAAGACCCGCGCCATCACGCACCGGATCGCGTACGCGACGCTGACCGGGGTGGTGACGCCGCAGCGGGTGCTCGCGGTGACGTTCACCACCCGCGCCGCGGGCGAGCTGCGCAGCCGGCTGCGGCAGCTCGGCGCGCCGGGGGTGCAGGCCCGCACGTTCCACGCGGCGGCGCTGCGCCAGCTCAGCTACTTCTGGCCGCGGGTCATCGGCGGCGACCCGCCCAAGATCATCGACTCGAAGATCGGGCTGGTCGCGGACGCGGCGCGCGCGTGCGGGCTGTCGCTCGGCCGCACCGAGCTGCGCGACGTCGCCGGCGAGATCGAGTGGGCGAAGGTCACGCAGAACCGCCCCGAGGACTACCCGGCCGCGGTCGTGCGGGCGGGGCGCAGGCCGTCCACCGAGGTGGTGGACGTGGCGCGCGTCTACGCGATGTACGAGCAGCTGCGGCGCGAGCGCAACCTGCTCGACTTCGAGGGGATGCTGGAGCTGACCGCGGCCGTCCTCACCGAGCACCGCGAGGTCGCCAACCAGGTTCGCGAGCAGTACCGGTACTTCGTCGTCGACGAGTTCCAGGACGTCAACCCGCTGCAGAAGATGCTGCTGGACACCTGGCTCGGCGGCCGGCACGACCTGTGCGTCGTCGGCGACCCGAACCAGACGATCTACTCCTTCACCGGTGCCAGCCCGTCCTACCTGCTCGGCTTCACCCGCGAGCACCCGGACGCGAAGGTCGTGAAGCTCGTCCGCGACTACCGGTCGACGCCGCAGGTGGTGCGGCTGGCGAACGGGGTGATCGGGCAGGCGAAGGGCGACCGGCACCGGCTGGAGCTGGTCGCGCAGCGCGAGACCGGCCCGGAGCCGGTGTTCAACGAGTACGACGACGAGGTCGCCGAGGCCGACGACACGGCGCGGCGGGCCCGCAAGCTGATCGACGAGGGCGTCCCGGCGCGCGAGATCGCGATCCTGTTCCGGATCAACGCGCAGTCCGAGACGTACGAGGCGGCGCTCGCGGCGGCCGGCGTCCCGTACGTGCTGCGCGGGGCGGAGCGGTTCTTCGAGCGGCCCGAGGTGCGGGAGGCGGTCGTCCGGCTGCGCGGCGCGGCCCGCGCGGGCGCCGACGCCGAGACCGACGGCACGGGCTTGATCATGACGGTCCGGCATGTGCTGTCCGGGGCGGGGTTCTCCGACCGGCCGCCGGAGGGCGCGGGGGCGGCGCGCGCGCGGTGGGAGTCCCTCGCCGCGCTGGCGCAGCTCGCCGAGGACATGGCCGCCGACGATCCGAAGGCGGGCCTGCCGGAGTTCGTCGCCGAGCTGGAGGAGCGCGCCGCGGCGCAGCACGCGCCGCCGCTGGAGGGCGTGACGCTCGCCTCGCTGCACGCCGCCAAGGGCCTGGAGTGGGACGCGGTGTTCCTCGTCGGCCTGGCGGAGGGCACGCTGCCGATCGTCTATGCCAAGACGCCGGAGCAGATCGAGGAGGAGCGCAGGCTGCTCTACGTCGGCATCACGCGCGCGCGCGTCCACCTGACGCTGTCGTGGGCGCTGGCGCGCTCGCCGGGCGGGTCGCAGATGCGCCGCGCTTCGCGGTTCCTCGACGGCCTGACCGGCAAGACCACCACGCACATGCCCGCCCGCGTCGACCGCACGAAGCGCCGCGTCACCAAGGGCCCGCAGCCGTGCCGGGTGTGCGGGCGGCCGCTGACCGCCGCCGTCGAGCGCAAGCTCGGCCGCTGCGAGGACTGCCCCTCCGAGCTGAACGAGGAGCTGTTCATCGCGCTGAAGGACTGGCGCGCCGAGGTGTCGGCGGAGCAGCGGATCCCGGCCTACGTGGTGTTCACGGACGCGACGCTCCAGGCGATCGCCGAGCACTGCCCGGAGTCGATGGAGGAGCTGGCCCGCATCCCGGGCGTCGGCAAGGTCAAGCTCGACCGCTACGGCGAGGCCGTCCTGAACCTCTGCGGCGTGTGACCCTCCCCACCTGCGGTTCGCCCCGCAGGGGGTGACCCGGGGGTGAGACACCGCTCACACGGGTGTATAGGGAAGACTGGCGGCCGTGAGCGATTCCCTGAAGGCACTGCTGGACCTGCTGGATCTCGAGCAGATCGAGAACGACATCTTCCGCGGCCGCAGCCCCGAGGAGCGCCGGCAGCGTGTCTTCGGCGGGCAGGTGGCGGGGCAGGCGCTGGTCGCCGCCGGACGCACCGTCCCGGTGAACCGGCCGGTGCACTCGCTGCACGCGTACTTCATCCGGCCCGGCGACCCGCTCGTCCCGATCGTCTACACCGTCGACCGGGTCCGCGACGGCCGGTCCTTCACGACCCGCCGCGTCAGCGCCATCCAGCACGGCAAGGCGATCTTCACGCTGTCGGCGTCGTTCCAGATCGTCGAGGACGGCCCGGCGCACCACGCGCCGATGCCGGACGCCCCGGACCCGGAGACGCTGCCGGACTCGCTGACCCGGCTGACCCCGCTGTTCGGGGAGGCGGGCGCGCGCGCCTTCGTCGACAGGCGGCCGTTCGACGTGCGGCACGCGACGCCGCTGACCTGGGAGGCGGCCAAGGACCCGGCGCTCGCCTCGCCGGAGTCGGTGGTGTGGCTGAAGGTCCTCGGGGACCTGCCCGACGACCCGCTGCTGCACGTCTGCCTGATGACCTACGCCTCCGACATGACGCTGCTCGACACCGTCCTGCTCAACCACGGGCTGGCCTGGGGCGACAAGCGGACGATGGGCGCCAGCCTGGACCACGCGATGTGGTTCCACCGGCCGTTCCGCGCCGACGACTGGCTGCTGTACTACCAGGACACCCCGTTCGCGGGGGGCGCGCGGGGGCTGGCCCGCGGCCAGGTGTTCACCCGTTCCGGGGAGCTGGTGGTGTCGGTGATGCAGGAGGGACTCGTCCGCGTGTCCGACTCCGGACGCGAGGGATGACGGGACGCGGCGCGTCCCGTGTGCGATGATCGTCTTGTAAGGCGCTCCCGGGAGTTTCGACGCCGCGCGAGCGGCGCCGGTTCCGGGGAACGAGGGTGAAGTCACCCACAAAACCGCAGGTCAAAAATACCTTGATTGCTTCGGCGGAGTCCCCGTACGCTCGTCGCGAGCAATCAACCGGCCGACCGGTGTGGATCTTGGATCCGCCGGCCCCGGCCCGAGGAGCCAGAGAGGTGGTGTGCAGTCCGGTGATCAACACGTCGATGAAATCGCTGTCGTCCTGGACCGCGGCATACCCCGGCGCCTCGAACGCGTATTCCGTCTCGTGTGTCCGGACCCCGCTCGGCGTGAAGCCCGGCGGACCGGCCCGTCTCGGCGTCGTCGCGTCGGCCGATGCGGCCGGCGAGCGGCTCCGCGTCGACGGCACCCGTCTGCGCGATCTACGTGATCTGCGCCTTGAGCAGCGAATCCAGGACGAGCAGGGGTGGAGTGTCTTCGCATTCGAAGGCATGACGTCCCAGGCTCCGGCCACGGCCCACATGGGCGCCACCCCGGCGGGTGGCGTGTCGGGTCCGTATCCCTGGAGGCGACCGGTCTAGCAAGACACCGGCGAGCCCCCAGGCCGCGGATCCGATACCGGATCCGCGGCCTTCTTCTTTGCCCGGACGACCCAACCGACACGCCCGTTGAGATCCAACGAGAGGAACCAGGGTGACTGTGATGCAGGGGGCTCTCGCCATCAGCGAGGAGGACCTCACTCTTCCGTGCCGGACCGACCCCGAGCTGTTCTTCGCCGAGGCGCCCGCCGACGTCGAGCTCGCCAAGGCGCTGTGCCTGGAGTGCCCGCTCCGCAAGGAGTGCCTCGCCGGTGCGCTTGAGCGCCAGGAGCCGTGGGGGGTCTGGGGCGGCGAGCTCTTCGTCCGCGGCGTGATCGTCGCGCGCAAGCGGCCCCGCGGCCGCCCGCGCAAGCACCCGCTCCCGGACGAAGCGGCCGTGTGAGGCACTGATGCCGACCGTGTCCGCCGTACCGACGATGTCCGCCGAACCGACGAGGTTCGGCCGTATCGAGCCCAGAGGCGCGGTCCCCGCGCGGGGACCGCGCCTCCGGGCGGCCGGGGAGAACGAGATGACGGTGCTCAGCCAGGACCTGTCACGGGAGCGCAT
>NZ_JBEPCJ010000074.1:12138-25291 GCF_040299565.1 Spirillospora sp. NPDC000708 | reverse complement strand
CCGCCGGGGGGGTGGTCCCCCCGCCCGCCCCCCTCTGCCCCCCCACCACCCTCCCCCCCCCCACCCCCGCGCGCCCCCCTCACCCCCCCCCCGCGCCCGGCCCCCCCGCGGCCCCCCCCGCCTCCGGGCGGCCGGGGAGAACGAGATGACGTTGCTCAGCCAGGACCTGTCACGGGAGCGAATACCCGTGACCGTGCCCGACGAGCTCGCCGCCCGCGTGCGCGCCCTGCGGCGCGCGCGCCGGGAGGCGCAGACGAGGGCGTCGCGCGTGCGGCGGGTGCTGCTCGCGCCGACCGCGTCCCGCGACGCCGACGCGCACGGGTCGAAGAACCACCGATGACCACCTCCGGTCCGCCGGTCGCAGGGCGCCGGCCCGCCGCTTCTTTGGATGGTTTCGGCGGGCGCCACCTGAATCCAGGGCGCGCCTCCCGGCGGACACCGGTGCTCCGGCCTCCCACTCGCCGGACGCACCGCGACGGGCCCCGCCCGCGCCTCATCAGCGCGGACGGGGCCCGCCGTCTTTCACACCCTTTCCCCTCAGCCGGTGACGAGCTCCCCGTCCTCGTCGTCGGCGAAGCCGGGCACCCACTTCAGCGACTCGGCACGGGCCGGGATCTCGCACTCCAGCTGGCACAGCACGCCGGTACCGGCCGACAGCACCCGGTGGATGATCACGTACTCGGGCGGCAGGTTGAGCTGCCGGACGACGTTGGTCGGGCGCAGGTCGGTGACGCGGGCGGCCATGTCGCGCAGCCACTCGCGGTTGAACTTGAAGGTCTCGGTGACGAACGGCTCGGTGATCGGCGCGAGGAACGCCTGCAGCTCCTCGGCGTCGACCTCCACGCCCTCGCGGATGAAGTCCTCCTCGCGCAGGGCGTCCTCGATCTCGTCGATGTCGGCCATCGTGCCGATCCGCAGCAGCAGCCCGAGCCGCCGCTGGAAGCCGCCGGGAATGCGGTCGACGGCGCCGAAGTCGAGCACGCCGAGCCGGCCGTCGTCCAGCAGCCGGAAGTTGCCGGGGTGCGGGTCGCCGTGCAGCATCCCGGACCGCTTCGGCCCCGACAGCAGGAACCGGCAGTACAGCAGCGCCGCGTGGTTCCGGGTCTCCTGGTCGCCGTCGCTGATGATCTTCGAGAGCGGGGTGCCGTCCATCCACTCGGTGACCAGCACGTCGCCGGACTGGGCGATGACCTCGGGGATGGAGAAGTCGGGATCGTCGAGGTAGGCGTCCCGGATGATCGTCTGGGACTCGGCCTCGATCGTGTAGTCGAGCTCCTCGACGACCCGCTCCTTCAGCTCGGCCAGCATCGACTTGACGTCCAGGCCCGGCATGAGGACGCCGAAGAGCCGGCCGAGCCGGGCGAGCTGGTTGAAGTCGCTGATCAGCGCCTTGCCGGCGCCGGGATACTGCACCTTCACCGCGACCGGGCGGCCGTCGGACCACACCGCGCGGTGCACCTGGCCGATGGACGCGGCGGCGGCCGGCTGGTCGTCGAACGAGGTGAAGCTGTCGCGCCAGTCCTCGCCGAGCGCCTCGGCGAGCACCTTGTGGACCGTCGAGGCGGGCAGCGGGGGAGCGGCCTCCTGCAGCCGGGTGAGGGTGGCGCGGTACGGCCCGGCGATCTCCGGCGGCAGCGCCGCCTCGAAGATCGACAGCATCTGGCCGAGCTTCATCGCGCCGCCCTTGAGCTCGCCGAGCACCTTGAACAGCTGCTCGGCGGTGCGCGTCTGGATCTCCATGGCGACGGCCTCGGCGGGCCTGCCGATGGTCCGCTTCCCGATGCCGAGGGCGGTGCGCCCCGCGAAGCCGAGGGGGAGGGACGCCAGCTTTGCTGACCGCGTCACCGCGCGGCGGGGAAGATCGCTCACGACGACCATTGTCGGTGATCGGCTGTTGTTCGCGCCACAACGACCGGGGGTCAAATCCTGGAACCCCGGCAACGCGGAACGCTGTGACCTGGGCATTCATGGTAAGTGTGCGCTTTCTCACGCATCTCGCGCGGCCGGAGACGGCCCGTTCGGGCGCCGCGGAGGGGGCGCCCGAGCGCGGCGCACGCGCCGCACGGTACGGTGCGGAGCCATGTCCGGAGAACAGCCCGAGGTACTGCGGGTCGAGCGCCGTCCCGACGGGATCGCCGTCCTGACGCTGAACGACCCCGCCCGGCGCAACGCGATGTCCGACGAGATGACCGCCGCTTACCGGCAGGCCGTCGCGGACCTGCGCGGCGACTCCGGACTGCGCTGCGTGGTGCTCACCGGGGCCGGCTCCGCGTTCAGCGCCGGCGGAGACCTGTCCTGGCTCGCCGACACCAACGCCGTCGCCGTCCCCGCGCTGCGCAGCCGGATGCTCGCGTTCTACCGGACGTGGCTGACGATCCGGAGCCTCGAGGTCCCCACGATCGCCGCCGTCAACGGGCACGCCGTCGGCGCCGGGCTGTGCCTCGCCCTCGCCTGCGACCTGCGCTACGCCGCCGAGGACGCCAAGCTGCTCGCCCCGTTCACCGCGCTCGGCCTGCACCCCGGCATGGCCGCCACCTGGCTGTTCCCCGAGGTCGCCGGGCTGCCGCTGGCCCGCGAGATGCTGCTGGCCGGACGGGTCCTCACCGGCGCCGAGGCCGCCCGGCACGGCCTGGTCAACCAGGCGTTCCCCCGCGAGGACGTGCTGGACAGGACGCTGGAGATCGCCGAGCGGATCGCCGCGAACGCGCCCGTCGCGACCCGGCTCACCAAGGTCGCCCTGGCGGACGGCGGGCACGCCGACATGGACGCCGCCCTGCGCTGGGAATCGCTCGCCCAGCCCGTCACGATGGCGTCCGAGGACATGATCGAGGGACTGACCGCCCAGCGGGAGAAGCGTTCCTCGCGCTTCACCGGCGCGTGAACGGGCTGTGGAAAGCAGTTGAGGCTCCACCAAAAGATGGGCTCTGACCTGGGCTGACGTCAAACACCCCCTGTGGAGGACGCAAAATTTTGGGTACGGTTGCGCCGTGCCCCCTAACGTTGAGGTCCGCCGCAGCACCAGGCGCCGCCGGACCGTGTCCGCCTACCGCGACGGGGACAAGGTGGTGGTGATGGTGCCCTCCAGGCTCAGCAAGGCCGAAGAGGAGCAGTGGATCGCCACCATCCTGGAACGGCTGGAGGAGCGCGAGCGCCGCCGCCGCCCCTCCGACGCCGACCTCGAGTCGCGCGCCCACGAGCTGTCCCGCCGCTACCTGGACGGCCGCGCCGACCCGGTCAGCGTCCGCTGGGTCGCCAACCAGCGCACCCGCTGGGGATCCTGCACCCCCGACGACGGCACGATCCGGCTGTCCACCCGGCTGCGCGGCATGCCGTCCTGGGTCGTCGACTACGTGCTGATCCACGAGCTGGCGCACCTGCTGATCCCGGGGCACGGCGCCGACTTCTGGCAGCTCGTCGGCAACTACCCCAAGGCCGACCGGGCCCGCGGGTACCTGGAGGGCGTCGCCGCCGCCGCGCACCTGCCGCTGGAGGCGGACGCGCCCGACGAGGAGCCCGTGCACGACGACGGCATGCACCACGGCGACGGCCTGCACGGCGACGGCTTCCCCCACGAGGTCGCCGGGTGACCCTGCCCGGGAACCCGATCGGGGACCGCTGCGCCGCGGTCCTGCCGTACGACCCGTCCGGCCCGTCCGCCGCTCCCCCCGGGGTGGACGACGCCGAGTTCCGGCTGGCCATGCTCGAGGACGTCTACGAGGTCGCCGCCGGCCTGGAGTTCGTGACGGCCGCGCTCGTCGCCGACCCGGACGGCCCCGCTGACGCGGAGTCGATCACCTGGCCGGGCACGCCGATCGTCCGCGACCCCGCGCCCGCCGCCGCCTTCGCCGCCCTGCACGCGCTCGGCGCGCACGAGGCCGCGCTGATCGTGCCGGACGCCCCCGACCTGCCGCCGCTGCTGCTCGGCAAGCTGTTCCGCGCCCTCGGCAGCGCTCCCGCCGCCGCCTGCCAGGCCGCCGACGGCAACGGGCTCGTCGCGCTCGCCGCCCGCCTGCCGCTGCCCGCCTGGCTCGCCGCCGCACTCGACGAACCCGGCACCGCACACGGCGAACCGGGCACCGCACACGGCGGACCCGGGACCGTGCTCGACGCCCCGGACGGCCTGGCCCGGCTCCGCGCCGCCGCCCCGCGCCCCGGGCTCGTCCCGCAGGGGCCCGGCTGGCACCGCATCCGCACCCCCGCCGACCTGCGCTTTCTCGACCCCGGCCTGGAAGGCTGGGACAACACGCGGGCCCTCCTCGAAGGCTCGCCGCTCCGCTAGCGCCGCGTCCCCTGACACCGCGTCCACCGGCACCTCGTCCGCCGGCGCCGCCGCGCTAACGCCGCACCGCGCGGGCGGCCAGGCGGCGCAGGGCGTCGTCGGTGTCGGCAGGGAGATCGTCGAGGGGGAACCAGGCCAGGTCGTCCGACTCGTCCGACACCACGTGCCGCGCGCCCTCCGGAGCGATCACGACGTACTGGACGTCGAGATGCCACGTGCCCTCGGGATGGCAGCGCACCCGGTGCCGGTCCAGCTGGACGGGCCCCGGCAGCGGCCGCAGGTCCGGGATGCCGGACTCCTCCGTCGCCTCCCGCAGCGCGGCGCCGGCCAGCGTCGCGTCACCGGGCTCGCAGTGCCCGCCGAGCTGCAGCCATGCCTTGATCTTGGAATGCAGCGTCAGCAGGATCCGGGACCGGGACGCGTCGAGAACCGCCGTGCTGGCGGTGATGTGCGCGCCGGCGCACTCCCGCCACATCCCGTCCGCCGGGTGCTCCTCCAGGTGCCGCAGGAACTCCCGGCGCAGCCGCTCCTGGTCCGCGTCCGGCGCCTCCCAGGACGACAGGACCTGGAAGGCGTCGGCGTACAGCGGGGCCGCGGCGGACGGAGCGGACGGAGCGGTCACGTGCGGTTGGCGCGGGCATAGGGCGAGCTGGCCGGATGCCGGCGGCGCCGCTCCTGGTCCACGGGCCGCTGCCAGCACAGGCTCTCCCGCGCGACCCGCCGCCGGATCACGTTCGTGGACGACCCCGGCTCGTAGCGGCAGCCGTTCACCCGGGACGCGTGCGGGACGCGCGTCCCGCTCACGACCGCGGCCCCTGGCCGCCGGACCCCGCGTCCCCCTCGCCGGGGTCCTCGGGCTCGTCGTCCGGCTTCTCGTCCGGCTTCTCACCGGACTCGGCCCCGGGCTTCCCGCCGGCGTCGGCGGGGCCCTCGGCCTCGTCCTCCTCGGCCGCCGTGGTCAGGTTCGTCAGGTTGGTCAGGTCGAGGTCGGACAGCCCCTCGATCTCCCGGCCGTGCACGAAGCCGTCCGGATCGTCGAGATCGTCGGCCGTCGGCAGCAGGTCGGGGTGCTCCCAGACCGCGTCCCGGCCCTGCGCGCCCCGCACCTCCGTCAGCTTGCGCCACAGCGCCGCGGCCTCGCGCAGCCGCCGCGGCCGCAGCTCCAGGCCGACCAGCGTCGCGAACGTCCGCTCCGCCGGGCCGCCCGTCGCGCGGCGCCGCCGCACCGCCTCGGCCAGCTTCACCGACTCGGGCAGCCGGCCCTGCGCGACCTCGTTGACCACGGTGTCGACCCAGCCCTCGACCAGCGCGAGCGTGGTCTCCAGCCGGGCCAGCGCCGCCTTCTGCCGGGGCGTCTCCTCGGGCTGCAGCTGGAGCTCGCCGCCCAGCGCCTCCTGGATCGCCTCCGGGTTGCTCAGGTCGAGCCCCTGGACGGCCTGCTCGATGCCCGACAGGTCGACGGTGATGCCGCGCGCGTACTCCTCGACGGCGCCGAGCAGGTGCGCCCGCAGCCACGGCACGTGCGCGAACAGCCGCTGGTGCGCGGCCTCCCGCAGCGCCAGGTACAGCCGGACCTCGTCCTCGGAGACCTCCAGGCCCGAGCCGAACGCCTCGACCCCCGCGGGCAGCAGCGCGCCGACGCCGTCGGGCGCCAGCGGCAGCCCCACGTCCGCCGAACCGGTCACCTCGCGGGCCAGCGCGCCGAGCGCCTGCCCGGCCTGGCCGCCGACCATCGCGCCGGCCATCTGCTTGACCATCCCGATCAGCGGGCCGGCCATCGCCTGCATCTCGGCGGGCATCTCGCCGGCGCCGCCGAGGGCGCCGCCCATCGACTCGACCATGCGGGACGCGATCGGGTCGCAGACCTTCGCCCACACCGGCAGCGTCTGCTCGATCCACTCCGACCGGCTCCACGCCTTCGGCGAGCGGATGCCGGCGGGCAGCGTGGTGCCCTCGTCCAGCCACAGGTCGGCCAGCCGCAGCGCCTCCTCGACCTGGCGCCGCTCGGCGTCCACGATCGACGGGTCGCCCTGCTCGACGACCTGGTGCCGGGCGATGTTCTTGGCCAGGTCCCAGTTCAGCGGGCCGCCGGACGCGCCGCCCTGCCCCTGCGCGCCGATCATGTCCGCGAACCGGTGCAGCATGTCGGCGAACTGCGCCATGTCGCCGCCCATGCCCTTGAATGGATCCTGGGGACGATCGTCGTCTCCGTCGCCGGGACGGTTGAAGCCGAAGGGAGTGTCACTCATCGGTTCGCCCCTGGGATGCATGATGGGCTCATATCCGCAACGTTAGCCGGTCCCGGCAAGGTCGCGTACTCAAGGAAGGGGGCACCTCCGTGGCAACGGGCAAGGTTCGCCCTCGGCGTAGCAAGGCCCCGGTCGTCGCCGTCACCGGTGCGGCCTCCGGGGCGGGGCGGCTGCTGGCCGCCCGGCTCGCCGAACGGGAAGACATCCGCAAGGTCGTCGCCATCGACGGGCACCGCGGCGACGTGACCGGCGCCACGTGGCGTGTCGTCGACATCCGGGACCCGCTGCTGTCGAACCGGCTCTCCGACGTGGACGTGATCGTCAACCTGGACGTCGAGCACTCCCCGGACGTCGACGCCAAGGAGCGCCGCACCCACAACGTGCGGGGCGCGCAGACCGTCGTCACGGCCGCCGCGGCGGCCCGGGTCCGCCGTGTGGTGCTCGTCACCAGCGCCATGGTGTACGGCGCCGGGCCCGGCAACGAGGTGCCGCTGCCCGAGGACGCCCCGCTGCTCGCCGAGGCGAACGTCAGCATCGCCGGGGACTTCCTGGAGATCGAGGAGCTGGCCGCGACCGCGCCGCTCACCCACCCCGGGCTGGAGATCACCGTCGTGCGGCCCGCCGCCCTCGCGGGGCCCGGCGTGGACACCGTCGTCACCCGGCACTTCGAGGCGCCCCGGCTGCTGACGGTGAAGGGCAGCACGCCCGGCTGGCAGTTCTGCCACATCGAGGACCTCGCGTCCGCGCTGGAGGTGATCGTCGCCGAGGACGTCCAGGGCCCGGTCGCGGTCGGCTGCGAGGGCTGGCTCGGCCCCGACGAGGTCACCGAGATCACCGGCAAGCGCACCTTCGAGCTGCCCGCCGCGCTGACGTTCGGGATGGCGCAGCGGCTGCACCGCCTCGGCATGACCCCGGCGCCGGCGACGGACCTGCACTACGTCGCCTACCCGTGGGTGGTCGACTGCGCCCGGCTGCGGGCCGCGGGGTGGAAGCCGGGCCACGACAACGCCGCCGCGCTGCGCGCGGTGATGGAGGAGACCGCCGGGCGGCACGCCGTCGTCGGGCGCCGCGTCGGCGGCAAGGAGGCCACCATGGCGACCGCGGCCGGCGCGACGGTCGCCGCGATCGGCGCCGCCGCCGCGATCCGCCGCGCCCGCAAGCGCCGCCGCTAGCCGAGGACGGCCCCGCCCGCCCGGCTAGCCGAGGACGACCGGCCAGCCCGCCCGCCGCCCGGCCCGCGTCCCCCGGGCCGGAGCGGCGGGCTCAGCCGGCCGAGGCCTCGGCCGAGCCGGGCGGCGACGGGGTCGCCGACGGCGAGGGGGTCGTCGCGTCCGGGGTCGGCTTCGGCCGGCCCGCGCCCGCCTGCTGCGCCGCCGACAGCGCCTCCTGCGCCCGCTTGATCCGCTTCCAGGCGTCGCCCATGCCGGGGTAGTCGCCCTTCTGCTGGGCCTTCTCGTAGTCGCTCACGGCCTTCTGCAGGTCGCCGATCGCCTGCTGCTCGTCCCGCGTCAGCCGCCCGTCCCCGGGCGGCGTCACCGCAGGGGCGCCGGTCCCGCCGAGGACCTGCTTCAACGCGTCCCCGAACGTGCCGGCCGCCGCGATCCGGGTGCCGTACCGCACCAGCACCTTGCCGAGCAGCGGGTACGGCTGCTGCTCCTTCCCGCCGGACGCCTTGGTGTACATCGGCTCGACGTACAGCAGGCTCGCGCCGAACGGGATCGTCAGCAGGTTGCCCGCGACGGTCTTCGTCCCGCCCTGCCGCAGCGCGAACAGGTCGCCCTTCACCTGCGAATCCGTCTCGAACGAGTTCTGCACCTGCCCCGGCCCCGGCGGCTGCGCGTCCCGCGGCATCTGCAGGATCCGGATCTGCCCGTAGTACGGGCTCGACGGATCGGAGTCGACCGCCATGAACGACGCGAGCTGCGGGTTGTCGCGCGGGTTGAACACCGTCGTCAGGGAGAACGCGGGGGAGCCGTCGAACGGCGCCGGCATCTTCAGGCTCTGGTAGTACGGCGGCTGCAGCTTGCCCCGCGTCGTCGGGTCCTGCGGCACCTCCCAGAAGCCCTCGCCGTTGTAGAACGCCGACGGGTCCGTCACGTGGTACTTGGTGAGGATCTGCCGCTGCACCTTGAACAGGTCCTGCGGGTAGCGGAAGTGCTTCAGCAGGTCGTCCGGGATGCTCGACTTCTTCTGGACGGTGTCCGGGAAGACCTTCATCCACGTCTTGAGGATCGGGTCCTCGGTGTCCCACTGGTACAGGTGGACCGCGCCGCTGTAGGCGTCCACCGTGGCCTTCACCGAGTTCCGCATGTAGTTGATGTGGTCGTTCGCCTGCCGCGCCACCGACGAGCGGGTGTCGGTGATCGTGTCGCGGGTCGCCTCGCCCAGGCTCGTCTGCTCCGAGTACGGGTACGCGCCGGACGTGGTGTAGCCGTCCACGATCCACACGACCCGGCCCTGCACCACCGCCGGATACGGGTCGCCGTCCAGCGTCAGCCACGGCGCCGCCTTGTGCACCCGCTCCCGCGGCGACCGGTCGTACAGGATCTGCGCGCCCTTCTTGATCGCTCCGGACAGCAGCAGGTTCTTGTCCTGGAACTTCGCCGAGTACAGCAGCTTGTGGAAGAACGAGTCGATCGGGACGCCGCCGTTCCCGTCGTAGGTGGTGCTCTGCTGCCCGTCGTCCGGGCTGTTGTCCGGGTAGTTCAGCTCCTGCTGGCCCTTCCCGCCGGCCACGGAGTAGCGCGGCGACCGCTCCCCGAAGTAGATCTCCGGCCGCGTCACCTGGATTCGCTGGCCGGACGAGGCCGGCATGTCGCGGGTGATGAAGTCCGGGTTCCCGCCCTGCGCCATCTGGTCGCCGTACGCCGACACGAACCCGTAGCCGTGCGTGTAGACCATCCGGTCCTTCACCCAGCTGCGCTGCCCCGACGGCGCGCCCGACAGCTCCCGCAGCGCCACCACGGTGTCGGTCGTCTTGCCGTCCACCGTGTAGCGGTCGACGTCCAGGGTGTCGGGGAACTTGTAGAACGGGCGGATCCGCTGCAGCTGCTCGAACGTCGGGCCCACCACGTTCGGGTCCAGGACGCGGACGCCGCCCAGCCCGTTCGCCTCGTCCTGCAGCTGCTTCTGGTCCGTCACCGGCGACGACCCGTACGGGACGACCTTCGCGCCGCCCACCCCGTACGCCTGCCGCGTGAAGTCGATGTTGCGCTGGATGTAGCCGCGCTCCTTGGCCAGCTCGTCCGGCTTCACCTGGAACTGCTGGATCAGCAGCGGGTACAGCCCGCCCAGCAGGATCGCCGACAGCACCAGCAGCGTGAACCCCACGCCCGGCAGCATCATGCCGCGCCGCAGCAGGTTGCTGAAGAACATCACCGCGCACAGCAGCGCGATGACCGCCAGGATCGTCTTCGCGGGCAGCAGCGCGTTCACATCGGTATAGGACGCGCCGGTCGTCACGCCCCGCTCCGAATGGACGAGCCCGTACCGGTCCAGCCAGTACGCCAGCGCCTTCAGCAGCACGAAAAGGCCCACCAGCACCGACAGATGCGCGCGCGCGGGCGGGCTCGCCTTGTCGCCCGGTCCCTGAAGCCGCAGACCGCCGTACAGGTAATGCACCATCACCGCGGCCAGGAACGACAGGATCACCGTCGCGAACACCACGCCCAGCACCAGCCGCAGGAACGGATAGGTGAAGACGTAGAACGACACGTCCTTATGGAACTGCGGGTCCTTCACACCGAACGACGTGCGGTTCAGGAACGCCAGCCACACCTGCCACCGGCCCGCCACCGACGACCCCGTCAGCACGCCCAGCAGGAGCAGCAGCCCCAGCGAGATCAGCCGCCGGCGCGGATCGATCACCGACCGGTACCGCTCCAGCCCCTGCTGCTCCACCGACAGCGGCCGGTACGCCGGGCGCAGCCGGTACGCCACCGCCACGTTCGCGCCCACCACCAGCGACATCAGCAGGCCCGAACCGGCGAACAGCACCGCCTCCGCGCGCAGCTGCGTCGTGTACACCTTCGAGAAGCCGATCGAGCGGTACCACAGCAGATTCGTGTAGACCGCGGTGAAGACCAGGAAAACCGCCAGCAGCAGCGCCAGCGCCACCAGGACCGGCAGTATCGGCCGGGTGCGCCCGGTGCCGAACCGGCGCCCCGAACCGGGAGTCCGGAAGGCCAATTGCCCCTCCGATCGAGATGCGGCCCACCGGCCGCGCGCCGGTGCTGTGTAAGCAACTTACCGACTACCACCCGGGTTCCCGTATTTCCCGGTCCCCGGACGGGGAAAGATGGGCCCCGTGAGTCTTCTGGAAGAAGTCGTGCTGGACCTCGAACGTCACTCGGCACAGGAGGGCTGGGACTCCGCGCCCCGCCTCTACGCCCTCGTCCGCAGCACCGAGCTGCGCCGCGCCGAGCCCGAACTCGCCGACCAGCTCGGCCTGCCCCCCGACACCGACACCCTCGCCGCCCTCGAACAGCCCGCCCTCCCCGAGAAGGCCGGCGTCGAGGACGCCCTCGCCGCCATCGCCTGGCCCGACGCCGTCGAGGGCTGCGCCCTCGTCATCGAACGGGTCGTGCTCCCGCCCGAGGCCGAGGACGAGATCCCCGAGGACGAGGCCGAGGCCGCCGAGTTCGCCGCCGGCCACCCCGCCCGCGAGGACGTCCGCATGATCGTCGGCGTGCTCCGCGACGGCACCCGGCACTCCGCCCTCCGGCTGCGCCGCCACGACACCGACGACGAGGTCCTCGCCGGACCCGACCTCGTCCCCGCCCTCGCCGAGGCCCTCGCCGCCACCTTCGAACCCGACGAGCCCGCCCCTCGCCCCTAGCGGGCCGCCCTCCGGGAGGTAGCCTGCGGAACGTGAGCGAAGACAGCGCCGCCGCCGGGACCGTCATCCGGCTCGCCGAGATCCGCGACACCCCGCTCTCCGTCGACGAGGTGTTCGCCGCCGTCGGCGACCCCGCCGCCGGCGGCGTCGCGCTGTTCGTCGGGACCGTCCGCGACCACGACCACGCCCGCGACGTCAGCGCCCTGTCCTACAGCGCCCATCCCACCGTCCGGCGCGAGCTCCTCGCCGTCATGGAGAAGGTCGCCGCCGACCTCCCCGTCCGCGCCCTCGCCGCCGTCCACCGCGTCGGCGACCTCCAGATCGGCGACCTCGCCGTCGTCGTCGCCGCGTCCTGCCCCCACCGCGCCGAAGCCTTCGACGCCTGCCGCCGGCTCATCGACGACCTCAAGGCCCAGGTGCCCATCTGGAAGCACCAGACCTTCGCCGACGGCGGAGACGAGTGGGTCGGGGCCTGCTGAGCCCCCCGGGCCGCATAGAGTTCCGACCATGTCTCGTCGTGCCGCCACGCTCACCGTCGCGAGCGTCCTCATCCTCGCGCTGGCCCTCGTCGGCTCCCTGATGCCGGTGCCCTACATCGCGCTGATGCCCGGCCCGACGAGCAACACCCTCGGCACGAACGAGAAGGGCCAGCAGGTCATCACCATCGACGGCCGCCAGACCTACCCCGACCAGGGGCACCTCAACTTCACCACCGTCACCTACCGCGGCGGCCCCGGCGGGCGCATCGACCTGTTCACCGCCCTGCGCGGCTGGCTCGACCACGACACCGCGATCGTCCCCGAGGAGCTCTACTTCCCCAAGGACCAGAGCCAGAAGCAGGTCGACCAGGAGAACACCCGCCAGATGCAGGACTCCCAGCAGAGCGCCAAGGCCGCCGCCCTGCACGAGCTCGGCGTCCCCCTGCAGACCCAGGTGATCGTCCAAGGCGTCCAGAAGGGCCGCCCCGCCGACGGCAAGCTCCAGCCCGGCGACCAGGTCACCGCCCTCGACGGCGCCAAGGTCACCAGCACCGCCCAGGTCACCGGCACCATGGCCAAGCGCAAGATCGGCGACAAGGTCACCCTCACCGTCCAGCGCGGCGGCAAGGAGACCACCCAGACCTTCACCACCGTCGCCGACCCCACCGGCAAGCGCGCCGTCGTCGGCGTCGTCCTCGGCGACCAGTACAAGTTCCCCTTCAAGATCGACATCAGCGTCGGCGACATCGGCGGCCCCAGCGCCGGCCTCATGTTCGCCCTCGCCATCTACGACAAGCTCACCCCCGGCTCCCTCAGCGCCGGCAAGTTCATCGCCGGCACCGGCGAGATCGACCCCGACGGCCAGGTCAGCCCCATCGGCGGCATCCAGCAGAAGATGATCGCCGCCCGCCGCGCCGGCGCCACCGTCTTCCTCACCCCCGCCAAGAACTGCTCCGAGGCCGTCGGCGCCCGCCCCGCCGGCCTCCGCCTCGTCCGCGCCGACACCCTCCACAGCGCCGTCCAGGCCATCAACGCCATCACCACCGGCAAGGGCGCCGTCCCCGCCTGCACCAAATGACCCACCGATTTGGTCGAACCCCCGCCATGCCATAGAGTTGAGACATCACCGCGGGGTGGAGCAGTTCGGTAGCTCGCTGGGCTCATAACCCAGAGGTCGCAGGTTCAAATCCTGCCCCCGCTACGGGTCCTGGGGTCCGTGTGGTCGCGCCTTTGGCGCTTCCCCACGGACCCTTCGCCGTTTTCCGGGGGGGCGACCCCCCGAGCCCCCCGGTGTGGGGGCTCCGCCCCC
>NZ_JBEPCJ010000074.1:0-12129 GCF_040299565.1 Spirillospora sp. NPDC000708 | reverse complement strand
TCGTGACTGGAGTTAAGTCGTGTGCTCTTGCGATCGCTTCGCGCGCTTTTGGGGCTTCGCCCCTTGCCCCCCTCGGGCTTCGCCCTCGCCTTGAGGGTGCCGGTTTTTGCTCTGCGCCCTGGTTTTGGGGCTTCGCCCCTTGCCCACTTACTTGTGCGGGTTTTTGGCTCCGCGGCCTGTTTGAGGCATTGCCTCTTGTGGGCTTGTGGGTCAGTGGCCGGGTTGGACCAGGCCGCATTCGTAGGCGAAGACGACTGCCTGGACGCGGTCCCGTAGGGCGAGTTTGGCGAGGATCCGCGTCACGTGGGTCTTCACCGTCGGCTCGCTGAGGAACAGGTCCGCGCTGATCTCCGCGTTCGAGCGGCCGCGGGCGATGAGGCCCAGCACCTCCAGCTCGCGCGGCGTCAGCCTTTCCAGGCCGGCGGGACGGGTCGTGCCGGGGCGGGGGCGGCGCACGTACTCCTCGATCATCCGGCGGGTGATCTCCGGGGCGAGCAGCGCCTCGCCCGCGGCGACCGTGCGGACGGCCCCGGCGAGTTCGCGCGGTGGCGCGCTCTTGAGCAGGAAGCCGCTCGCCCCCGCGCGCAGCGACTGGTAGACGTACTCCTCCTCGTCGAACGTCGTGAGCATGAGCACGCGTGCCGGGCAGCGCCCGTCGCGCAGGAGCCGGCGGGCCGCCTCGATGCCGTCCATGCGCGGCATCCGGATGTCCATCAGGACGACGTCGGGCAGCAGGGACAGCGCCGCGTCCACCGCCTCCGCGCCGTCGGCCGCCTCGCCGACGACCTCGATGTCCTGCTGGCCTTCGAGGATGGAGCGGAAACCACCGCGGACCAGCGCCTGGTCGTCCACGATGAGCACCCGGATCGTCATGGGGCCGCCTCCAGCGGCAGGCTCGCGGTCACGGCGAAGCCGCCGTCGCCGGTGCGCCCGGTCGCCAGCGTGCCGTTGTAGAGGCCGACCCGTTCACGCATGCCGAGCAGGCCGTGGCCGAGCCGGTCCGGATCCGTGCCCGCCCGCGCGCCGGTGCGTCCCGTGTCGTGCACGCTGACCCGCACGGAGTGCTCGTCGTAGTGCAGCACCACGTGCGCGGTGGTCGGGGCGGCGTGCTTGAGGGCGTTGGTGAGGGCCTCCTGCACGATCCGGTAGACGGCGAGGCCGACGCCCGGCGGCAGCGGACGCTCCTGGCCCTCCACGGTGAGCTCGACCGGCAGGCCGATGGCGGCCATGTGACCGGTGAGCTCGGCGAGGTCCGCGGTGCCGGGCTGCGGCGCGAGCGCCGGGCGCGCCCCTTCCCCGCGCAGCAGGCCGAGCATCCGGTGGAGCTCGCCGACGGCCTGCCGCCCCGTCTCCTGCACCGAGTGCAGCGGCGCGCGCGCCTTGGCGGGGTCGCGGTCGAGCAGGTCCTCGGCGGCGCCGGCCTGGACGACCATGACGCTGACGCAGTGGGCGATGATGTCGTGGAGTTCGCGGGCGATGCGGGACCGCTCCTCGGCGAGCGCGGCCTCCAGCCGCCGGGCCCGGGCCCGGTCGTCGGAGTGGCTGCGGGCGCGGGCGCGCAGCACCCGGCCGGCGACGAGGACGATGACCAGCGGGACGGCGGCGAACGGGATGTTCCCGGCCGTCCCCGCGTCCGGGTTGCGCAGCATCACGATGACGACCGCGGCGGCGGTCGCCGCGGCGCCGAGGCACGCGTGCGCGCGGTCGGCGTGCCGGGCCACCGAGTAGGCGGCGATCAGCATCGGCAGGAAGCCGCCCCAGAGCGTGAAGGTCAGCGGGACGGCCAGCATCGGCCCCGCGAGGACGGCCGCGACGGTCACGGCGGTGGCGAGCGGCGCGACCCTGCGCAGCGCGAGCACCAGCGCCGCCGCGAGGGTGGAGGCGACGAGCGCCGCCGTCGGCCCGTAGCGGGCCGAGTTGTCCAGGCGGAACGCGATGTCGACCACGGCGAAGGCGGCGACCGCGAGCGCGGCCAGCCCGTCGGGCAGCAGCAGCTCCCGGGTCCTCGGCGTCACGCTCGCAAGCTATCCGCGCGCGGGCCGGGCGGCGTCATCCGCTGGTCGTATTCGCCTCGTCCTGATGCCGACCCGCGGACGAGGCGGTGGCGACCGCGGCATGACGACCGGGGGCGCCGGCGGGCCGACGCTGAGGGCGACGTCGCCGGAGGGCGGCGGCTTCCGAGGAGGAGACCATGACCGTGAACCTGAGGCGCCTGGCCGGATGGGCGCTCATCGTCGGCACGCTCGTCGCGGCGTCCGGCTACCTCGCCGCGAACCTGCTCGCGCCGGGCCACGGCGACGAGGTGTTCCGCTACCGGCTCTGGCCGCTGTTCGAGGGGATCGCGGTCGGCGGGGACGTCGTCGTCGCGCTCGGGCTGCCGGTCATCCTGGCCTTCGCGGGACGGGCGCCGCGACTGCACGTCGCCGGATACGCCTGCGTCTTCGCCGCGCTGCTGATGCTGAACATCGGTGAGGGCGTCGTGGAGGGCTTCGTGAAGCCGTACCTGGCCGGCCACGGCGGCATCCCCCGCGACGAGCCCTCCGGCTTCGCCGTCTTCGAGGGCGTCGCGCTGCTGTGCCTGGTCGCCGGTGCGGTCTGCCTCGGCGTCGCCGTGCTGCGGGCCCGGACGCTGCCGCGGTGGATCGGGGTCGCGCTGCTGGTGTCGTGCCTGATCGGCGCCCTCGGCCTGCCCCGGCCCTGGTTCCTGCTGGCCGACGACGTCTTCTTCGCCGCGCTGTTCGCGATCGGCGTCCACGCCGCGCGCGGCGCCACCGAACCGGCCGCCGCGTGACCTGCGGCTATGATCCAGATCACTGCCTCTATCAGCGGTTATGTCTGGAAAGGACGGTGGGCGATGTCGACGTCGGTCGCGAGGGCCCGGCAGCACTCCTACGGGGATCTGGTGCACCGGACGGCCCGGCGGTATCCGGGCAAGCTCGCGGTGGTCGGCGGCGACGAGCGGTTCACCTACGCGGAGTTCGACGCGGCGGTGAACCGCGCGGCGAACGCGCTGGCGGGGCGGGGGCTCGCGAAGGGCGACCGGCTCGCCCTGCTGTCGCACAACTGCTGGCAGTACGCGGTGCTGGCGTTCGCGACGGCGAAGCTGGGCGTGGTGCTGGTGCCGGTCAACTTCATGCTGGGCGCGGACGAGATCGCCTACATCCTGGGGCACTCGGGGGCCTCCGGGATCGTCGCGGAGGGCGCGCTGGTGCCCGTCGCGGAGAAGGCGCTGGCGGCGGCCGGTGTCGAGGGCGGGGTCCGCGGGCGGATCGGCGGCGGCGCCGAGGGCTGGGAGGACGTCGACGCGTGGTGCCGCGAGGGGTCCGCCGCGGCACCGGACGTGCTCGTGGGCGACGACGACCCGCTGCGCCTGATGTACACGTCGGGGACCGAGTCGCGGCCCAAGGGCGTCATGCTGACCAGCCGGTCGCTGATCAGCCAGTACGTGAGCTGCGTCGTCGACGGGGAGATGTCCGCCGACGACGTGGAGGCGCACGCGCTGCCGATGTACCACTGCGCGCAGCTGGACTGCTTCTTCTCGGTCGACGTGTACCTCGGGGCGACGAGCGTCATCCTGCCGGGGCCCGATCCCGCGCTGGTGCTGGAGACGATCGAGCGGGAGAGGGTCACCAAGCTGTTCTGCCCGCCGACGGTGTGGATCTCGCTGCTGCGGCACCCCGACTTCGACCGGCGCGACCTGTCCAGCCTGCGGAAGGGGTACTACGGGGCGTCCGCGATGCCCGTGGAGGTGCTGCGGGAGCTGCTGCGGCGGCTGCCGGACGTGCGGCTGTGGAACTTCTACGGCCAGACGGAGATGGCGCCGCTCGCGACGATCCTGCGGCCGGACGAGCAGCTGGAGCGGGCCGGCAGCGCGGGGCGGGCGGCCCTCAACGTCGAGACGATGCTCGTCGACGACGAGGGGAACCCCGTCCCGGCGGGCGAGGTCGGCGAGATCGTGCACCGGAGCCCGCACGCGGCCCTCGGCTACTACAACGACGAGGCCAAGACCGAGGACGCCTTCCGCGGCGGCTGGTTCCACTCGGGGGACCTCGGGATCATGACCGAGGACGGCCACCTGTCGGTGGTCGACCGGAAGAAGGACATGATCAAGACGGGCGGGGAGAACGTCGCCAGCCGGGAGGTCGAGGAGGCGATCTACGAGCTGGACGGGGTCGCGGAGGTCGCGGTCTTCGGGATCGCGCATCCGCGCTGGATCGAGGCGGTCACGGCGGTCGTCGTGCCGAGGGCCGGGGCCGCCCTGAGCGCCGACGACGTCCACGCGCACGTCCGGGAGCGGCTCGCGGGCTACAAGCGGCCGAAGTACGTGGTGCTGGCCGAGTCGCTGCCGAAGAACCCCAGCGGCAAGATCCTCAAGCGCGAACTGCGGGAGCTGCACGCGCGTCTCGCGGAGTCCTGATCACTCGTCCTGCTGGAGGTGCGGGGCGAGGGTGAGGGCCAGGTGGAGGGTCAGGCGGTCCTGGCCGTTGGCGAGGGTCAGGGCCGTCAGTTCCTCGATGCGGCGGAGGCGGTGGTAGAGGGTCTGGCGGTGGATGTTCAGGGTCTGTGCCGTTCTCTGGACGTTGCCCGCCAGGTCCAGGTAGGTGCGGGCGGTGAGGGCGAGGTCGGGGTGCTGGAGGAGGGTCTCCGTCCCCGGGGTCCGGGTCGTCTGGGCGAGGGCCTCGTCGCCGGCGGCGCGCAGGAGCCGCAGGACGCCGAGGGACGTCCAGTCGCGGGTCTCGCCGGCGGCGGCGGTGCGGGCGGCGACGCGGGCGCGGAGCCAGCCCTCGTGGACGGTCTCCAGGGTGAGGCAGGGCGAGAAGAAGCCCGCGTGGACGGGGGCGGTGCGCTCCTCCAGCAGGCGGCGGGCCCGGTCGACGACGGTGTGCGGGGCCGCCGACGCCGGGATGACCAGGACGTGGTCGCGCTGCCAGACCGTGGTGAGGACGGAGTGGGGGAGCAGCCACGGGTTGAGCGGGTCGGTGTTCGGGCTGCGCAGGACGGCGACGGCGAGCGGCGGGTCGGGGACGCCCGCCTCGGCGAGCTCGTTGGCGGCCTGCGCGCGCACGTCCGGCTGCGCGGACAGCAGGTCGGCGACCTTCCAGCCGAGGTCGTCGCGCTCGCGGGCCTGGCGGGCCATGAGGAGCCCCGCGCGCTCGCAGAGCGGCATGGCGGGGGCGGCGTCGGTGATGCGCTCCTGGTCGTCCAGCAGCCAGAGGTAGCCGTAGGTGACGTTGTTCCAGCGGACGGGCAGGCACAGCCGGCCGAGCTGGCCGAGGGAGTGGTCGGCGGGGATGCGGACGGGCCCGGCGGCGCGGGCGATGCCGTAGGACTCGAAGCGGGTGCGGACGGCCTCGGTCGCGCGCCGGTGCAGGATCGAGTCCATCCGGACGGGGTCGATCGTGTCGCCGTGCGCGGCGTAGGCGACGAGGTGGAAGTCGCGGTCCTCCAGCGTCGCCGGGGCGCCGAGGAGGTCGGCGGCGAGTTCCACGATCTCTTGCAGATCAGGAGCCATAAGACATATGTATGAAGAAGTCGCTGGTTGAAAGTGGCATTTGACTATACGCGGTGACCGGGCCGGGTTCCTACCGTCGAGGTGACGTAAGGAGGCCCTCTGATGCTCGGTCCCGTTCTCCTCGCCGCCGCGCGCAGCGATCGCGTGCGCGGCCTCGTGACCTCGGTCCCGCTGACGCGGCGGGTCGTCGACCGGTTCGTCGCCGGAGAGGACCTGGACGCCGCCGTCCGGGCGGTGCGGGAGCTGACCGCCGACGGGCTCCGCGTCACCCTGGACCACCTCGGCGAGTACACGCGCGAGCGGGCGCAGGCGGAGGCCACGCGGGACGCCTACCTGGCGATGTTCGGCGCGTTCGCCGAGCGGGGGCTGGCCGCGGGCGCGGACGCGTCGGTGAAGCTGTCGGCGCTCGGCCAGGCGCTCCCCGGCGACCTCGCGCTCGACCACGCGCGGGAGATCTGCGCGGCCGCGGACCGGGCCGGCATGACGGTCACGCTGGACATGGAGGACCACACGACCGTGGACTCCACGCTGGAGATCCTCGGCAAGCTGCGCGCCGACTTCCCGCGGACGGGCGTGGCGATCCAGGCGATGCTGCGCCGCACCGAGGGCGACCTGCGGGACCTGGCGCACGAAGGCTCGCGGGTCCGGCTCGTCAAGGGCGCGTACGCGGAACCGGCGTCGGTGGCGTTCGAGAGCAAGGCCGAGATCGACCGCGCCTACGTGCGCGGGCTGCGGGTCCTGATGGCGGGGGAGGGGTACCCGATGGTCGGCAGCCACGACCCCCGGATGATCGACATCGCGCGGACGCTCGCCGTCACGAACGACCGGTCCCCCGACTCGTACGAGTTCCAGATGCTCTACGGCATCCGCGCCGCCGAGCAGCGGCGGCTCGCGCGGGACAACCGGATGCGCGTCTACGTGCCGTACGGCGCCGACTGGTACGGCTACTTCATGCGCCGCCTGGCCGAGCGTCCGGCCAACCTCGTGTTCTTCCTTCGTTCGTTCGTCTCCCGTTGATCCCGGCGAAGCCGGCCCGGGGGGCGTGGGGGGGCGTCCCCCCTCGCAACCAACACTGATGAGGAGGCCCCCTTCCATGGACGCCGTGACCACCGTTCCGACGCCCGCCAACGAGCCGGTGCGCGGGTACGCGCCCGGCAGCGCCGAAAGGGCCCGGCTGGAGGCGAGGCTCGCCGAGCTGACCGCCGAGGCCCCGATCGACCTGCCCATGACGATCGGCGGCGAGCGGCGGCTCGGCGCCGGCGCGAAGGTCGCCGTCGTCCAGCCGCACCGGCACGCGTCGGTGCTCGGGACGTTCGGGACCGCGACGGCGGACGACGCCCGCGACGCGATCGCCGCCGCGCTGGAGGCCGCGCCGAAGTGGCGGGCGCTGCCGTTCGACGAGCGCGCCGCGGTCTTCCTGCGCGCCGCCGACCTGCTCGCCGGGCCGTGGCGCGAGACGATCCTGGCCGCGACGATGCTCGGGCAGTCCAAGACCGTCCAGCAGGCGGAGATCGACAGCCCGTGCGAGCTGGTCGACTTCTGGCGCTTCAACGTGCACTACGCGCGGCGGCTGCTCGCCGAGCAGCCGATCAGCAGTCCCGGGGTGTGGAACCGGTCGGACCTGCGGCCGCTGGAGGGGTTCGTCTACGCGATCACCCCGTTCAACTTCACCGCGATCGCCGCGAACCTGCCGACCGCGCCCGCGCTGATGGGCAACGTCGTGGTGTGGAAGCCGTCGCCGACGCAGACCTACGCGGCCGTGCTGACCATGCGGCTGCTGGAGGAGGCCGGCCTCCCGCCGGGCGTCATCAACCTGGTGACCGGCGACGGGCTGGCCGTGTCCGAGGTCGCGCTCGCCCACCCGGAGCTCGCCGGCATCCACTTCACGGGCTCCACCGCGACGTTCCAGCACCTGTGGAAGACGGTCGGGAACAACATCGAGAAGTTCCGGAGCTACCCCCGGCTCGTCGGCGAGACCGGCGGCAAGGACTTCGTGGTGGCGCACCCGTCCGCCGACCCGGACGTGCTGAAGACCGTGCTGGTGCGCGGCGCGTTCGAGTACCAGGGCCAGAAGTGCTCCGCCGCGTCCCGCGCCTACATCCCCCGCTCCATCTGGGAGAACGGGTTCAAGGAGCGGCTCGCGGACGAGGTCGAGGGCCTCACGATGGGCGACGTGTCCGACCTGTCGAACTTCATCGGCGCGGTGATCGACGAGCGGGCGTTCGCGAAGAGCAAGGCCGCGATCGACCGGGCGAAGGAGGACCCGTCGGTCGAGGTCGTCGCGGGCGGCGCCTACGACGACTCGGTGGGGTACTTCGTGCGGCCGACCGTCCTGGTGTCCGGCGACCCGGAGAACGAGATCTTCACGACCGAGTACTTCGGGCCGATCCTCGGCGTCCACGTCTACGACGACGACCGGTACGAGGAGATGCTCGCGCAGATGGAGTCGGTCGCCGACTACGCGCTGACCGGCGCCGTCATCGCCACCGACCGGGCCGCGATCGCGCACGCCGCCGAGGTGCTCCGCTACGCGGCGGGGAACTTCTACGTCAACGACAAGCCGACCGGCGCCGTCGTCGGGCAGCAGCCGTTCGGCGGGGCGCGGGCGTCCGGCACCAACGACAAGGCCGGCTCGGTGTTCAACCTGCTGCGCTGGACGTCGCCTCGGTCGATCAAGGAGACGTTCGTCCCGCCGACCGACTACCGCTACCCGCACATGGGCTGACGGCCCACCGCACGTTCTCAGGGCCCGGCCGCCGGGGCGCGCACTCCGGCGGCCGGCCTTCGCGCGTCCGCGTCGCGCGTCAGATGGACAACGACGTTCTTCTATACGCATAATCATGGCTCGTGACCGCACAGGCCGTCGGGAGGCGTGCATGACGGACGGGCCGCGGCTCGCCGCCGGAACGGAGCTCGACGGCCGCTACCGCCTGGAGAGCCTGATCGGCCGCGGCGGCATGGGCGAGGTCTGGCGCGCGGTCGACACCCGGCTGCGCCGGCCGGTCGCCGTGAAGGCGCTGCCCGCCGAGCTGGCGGACGTGCCCGGCGCGATGGAGCGGTTCGAACGCGAGGCGGAGGCCGCCGCCGCGCTCCAGCACCCCGGCATCACCGTCGTGTTCGACGTCGGCCGCACCGAGGACGGCCTCGCGTACCTGGTCATGGAGCTCCTCGAAGGGGAGGACCTCCGGACGGTCATGCGCCGCCGCCCGGGCGGGCTGCCCGTCGGCGAGGCGGTCGGCCTCGCCGTCCAGGTCGCCGACGCCCTCGCCGCGGCCCACTCGCGCGGGATCGTGCACCGCGACATCAAGCCCGCGAACCTCTTCTTGCTCGCCGACGGGCGGCTCAAGCTGTGCGACTTCGGCATCGCCGGGCTCGCCGACGCCGCGACGCGGCTCACCCAGGACGGCGGGTCCGTCGGCACGCCCCTCTACATGGCCCCCGAGCAGTTCCGCGGGGAGGCCGCCGACTTCCGGTCCGACCTGTACGCGTTCGGGTGCGTCCTCCACGAGCTCCTGACCGGCGAACCCCCCTTCCGCTCCGGCTCCGGCCTGCCCGGCCTGCTGTACGCGCACCTGAACGAGCCGCCGCCGCGGGTGGGCGCCCTCCGCCCGGACGTGCCGCCGCACCTGGAGCGGCTCGTGCTCGACCTCCTCGCGAAGGAGGTGGAGCTGCGCCCGGCGAGCGCCGGCGCCGTCGCGTCCTTCCTCCGGGCGGAGGGGCAGGGCACGTCGGCCTCGCAGCTGTTCGCGCCGCCTCCCGGCCCGCCGCCCGCGGGCTTCCCGGCGACGGGGCTCCCGCCGCACGGCCCCTCGACGAACCCCGGCACGGCCGCCATGACCGCGCCGCACCCCGCCGGCAGGCAGGCCCCGCGGCTGCTGATCGCGGCGGGCGCGGGGGTCGCCGCGCTCGTGGCCGCCGGCGCCCTCGCCGTCCTCGTGCTGCCGTCGGGCGGCGGGACGGGCGGCGGTACGGGCGCCGGGCACGGGCCCTCCGACCCGGCCGTCCCGCCCGCGACCGCGTCCTCGGCCTCGGCGACCCCGTCCGAACCGGTGGTCCACAAGATCGTCTACAAGGTGAGCGGCAGCGTGTCGCCCCTCTCGGTCATGGTGATGCCGCCGGACGGCGGCATGACGAACCAGACGGTCAAGCCGCCGTGGACCGCGACGTTCAAGGCGTCGCAGTTCACGTTCCTGAGCGTCGGCGGGAACACCGGGATCAAGTCCGGGACCATCCACTGCAGCATCACCCTGGACGGCAAGGTGATCCAGGAGCGGTCCGCCGAGGGGCAGTTCGCCAGCGTCAACTGCATGCACCAGGGATCCTTCTACGGCGGCGGGTTCGGCGCGGCCCCGTCCATGGGGTGAGCCCGCGGCGTCCATGAGGTGAGCGCCGGGCCGCCGTCCGCGCTGCTCACCCGATCCCGGTCGCCGGAAGCGAGATCCAGCCGCGGGTGAACGGCGACGCGATGCGCCGCGCGTTCGCCACGTCCACGCCCGCGTGGGGATGGGCCTTCAGCAGCTCCTCCAGCGCGACGCGCGCCTGGAGCTTCGCCAGGTGCGAGCCGATGCAGAAGTGGACGCCGCTGGAGAAGCCCAGATGGCGCGGGATCTCCCGGGTGACGTCGAGGTCCCCGGCGGACGGGCCGAACTCCCGCTCGTCCCGGTTCGCCGCCCCGAACAGCATCATCACCTTCTCGCCCGCGGGGATCTCCGTGCCGCGGACCACGACCGGGCGCGTCGTCGTCCGGCCGAGCGCCTGCACCGACGCCTCCAGCCGCAGGAACTCCAGCAGCGCGTTCGGGATCAGCGAGAGGTCGGACGCGAGCCGCTCGCGCTGCGCGTGGTCGGTGTCCAGCAGCGCCACCCCGTGCGAGACCAGGTTGGCGGTCGTGTCGTTCCCGCCCGCGACCATGACGAAGCAGAAGCCGAGGATGTCCCAGTCGGTGAGGCGCTCGCCGTCCGCCTCGGCCACCGTCAGCGCGCTGATCAGATCGTCGGACGGGTCGGCGCGGCGGGCCTGGATCACCCCGGTGAAGTACTCGAACATCTCCGCCACGGCGGCGACCGCGTCGTCCTTCAGCGCCTTCAGGTCGAACCCGTCGTCCTGGAGCGTCGTCAGCGCCCGCACCCACGGGGTGAACCGCGCCCGGTCCGCCTCCGGGACGCCGAGCAGGTGCGCCAGCGCGAACGTCGGCAGCGGCGCGGAGAAGTCGCCGTGCAGGTCCGGGGTCTCGCCGTCGGCCGCCTTCCGCTCCATCCGGGCGATGTTCTCCCGCACGAACGCGCGCAGCATGTCCTCCAGCGCAGCGATCCGGCGCGGCGTGAACCCGTGGCTGACCAGCCTGCGCAGGACGGTGTGCCGCGGCGGATCCAGCATCACGATCGTCGGCGCCAGGCCCAGCGTGCCGATCTCGTCCGGATAGAACGTCAGGCCCTGCGCGGACGAGAACGCCCCCGCGTCGCGCGTCGCCGCCCAGATGTCCTCGAACCGCGACAGCGCCCAGAACGGCGGGTCGTCGTGGCGGTGGACGGGGTCCTCGTCGCGGAGCCGCCGGTACGCGGGGTACGGGTCGGCCTGGAATGCGGGATCGAACGGATCGTAGACGTCCGCCATGGCGCGGCCCTCCGGGAGGTTATAACGAGCACCGTTATTAACGCCCTCTGTTAGTATCACCGCGTGCCGAGAGACGCAAGCGCCACCCGAGACCGCCTCATCCGCGCCGGCGCCCGCCTCTTCGCCGCCGAAGGCATCGACGCCGCCCGCACCCGCGACATCGTCGCCCTCGCCGGGCAGGGCAACGACTCCGCCATCACCTACCACTTCGGCTCCCGCGCCGGACTCCTCGACGCCATCCTCCGCGCCGGCGTCCAGCGCATGGAACCCGCCCGCGCCGCCACCCTCCCCGCCCTCGACCCCGCCGACCTCCACGGCATCGTCGCCGCCATCGTCGAACCCACCGCCGCCGAACTCCGCACCCCCGAAGGCCGCGACTTCCTCCGCATCACCGCCCAGCTCGCCGGCCGCGCCGGCATCCGCGGCCACCGCGTCCCGCCCGTCATCGCCGGCACCGCCCTCACCCGCCAGCTCGACCTCCTCCAGACCGCCTGCCGCGCCCGCCTCCCCGAACCCCGCGCCCTCGAACGCATCGCCGTCGCCATCGCCTTCCTCACCGCCGCGCTCGCCGACCGCACCGGCCGCATCGAACCCGGCCACCCCGACCCCACCCTCCTCGACCACGACGCCTTCGTCGCCGACCTCACCGCCATGCTCGCCGCCGCCCTGCAAGCCCCCGTCCACACCCCCGCAACGCCCCGTCCCTAATCGGTTTGCGCAAGCACCCCCAGCCCCATAGAGTTAAGACATCACCGCGGGGTGGAGCAGTTCGGTAGCTCGCTGGGCTCATAACCCAGAGGTCGCAGGTTCAAATCCTGCCCCCGCTACGGGTCCTAGGGTCCGTGTGGTCGCGCCTTCGGCGCTTCCCCACGGACCCTTCGCCGTTTCCGGGGGGACGACCCCCCGAGCCCCCCGGCGTGGGGGCTCCGCCCCCACGCCCCCGGCGCGCTTCGCGCGCTTTTGGGGCTTCGCCCCTTGCCCCCCTCGGGCTTCGCCCTCGCCTT